>JBDTHH010000110.1:0-6374 GCA_039937055.1 Ktedonobacteraceae bacterium
GGTATGGGCGGCAAATACGATCCCAACCAGGGCGGACAGGGCAATCAAGGCGGCCAACTCTAGTTGTGATACCATAGAGACGGTACTGGCATATGTGCTCCAGCAAAATCGCCTGATCAATAACAGCAGCGATTTTGCTGGAGCACATATGCCGGCCTGCTCTCCTGTTCCCCGGCCCTATAGCTCTGGCAATTGTCCCAGCACGGAAAGCAGATACCACATACCACAGAAATCGTCAGCCTGCATCTCCAGCAATGCTTGTTCGTAGAGATAGTCAGCTTCTTTCTGCGATGTCACCCGCATCTTGATCAAAAAGGGCTGGAGCAATTTCAGGCCCGCCCCCCAATCATGGTACATGCTCAGGTGCGCCTCCGCCTCTGCCGAGAAGTCAATGGCATAGGCCTTCTGTTGTATCTTCTGGTAACCAGCTTCTCTCAGGAAGGCTGCCATTTTGGGGGTAATCCCAAAATCCCGCCCAATGGGTGAGAAACTTCTTTCCGCCAGTTGAAATGAGCGGGCACACATCAGCCACAGTTTCTCAAAGGCGGGACTGCTGGTATGCCCCATATCATCGCACTCAGTCAGGCGAAGGAAGCCACCCGGTCTCGTGATACGGCGACACTCCTGCACAAGCCTGGGCCACAATGGGGGAGGCATGAAACCGATCATGAAGCGCGCGTTGACCAGGTCGAAGTGGCCATCGGGAAACTCTAGAGGCTTCGTGGCATCGGCTACATAGAAACGCGCGTTCTGCAACGTGCGCACATGAGCCTGCGCTTGCGCATACTTGATCATGATAGGGCTGATATCAATACCGGCGACACTCATTTCAGGATGGGCAAACGCCGTCGCAAGCGCCCAGCCACCCGGCCCACAGGCGATATCCAGCACCCTATGGATAGTGGAGGTGTCAAGCTCCTCAGGCAATATTCCTCCCATAGATTGCGTGACAAGCATATCCTGGTCCATCAAGCGTGCCATCTCCGCGCCACTCTCGGAGTCAAGCACGTACAGGTTTTCCTCGTCCTGCCATGTACTGGCCATGAATTACCCCTTCCAGCTAAGCAAACAGAAATATTCCCTATGCGGGATCACTCGCCAACACTATCACGTTGCTTGAGAGCTATTATACCAGATACTACACGTATTTTCTGTTGGTGCTAGCCCGTAGTGTGTATATGAATCGTCTCATTCATGGAGAAGCAATGGCTCGTGAGGAAGACAAAAAGGCTGCCCGCTCTGTATGTTCGTAGTAAAGGAATGCCGGCATGAGAGCAGGACACCCATGCTACCTGTTCCTGCCCACCGGGCAGATGGTCTGAAACGTGCAGGCGCGGCACTTGGCGGCACGCTGCCTCGCCAGGGGTGGTGGCTGCTGTTCACCGTAATGCGCCATCTCGCCAAGCAGGCGTATGACTTTGCGGCGCAGCGCGGGGGTGTACTCAACCGTAAATTCGTTGTCCGCGTAGCGCAGAATGCCATGCGTTGGTGCCTGCTCAAAGTAATCTTCCAGGATCAGGCAGTAGACCCCCAGTTGCACGACATGGTTGCTGTATGGCTGCATGGCATTCTGCACAGCGGGTTTCAGTTCGATGGGCACCGGACGCCCATCGGGCAGTTCGACGACATAATCCGGCTTGCCCACCAGGGGGTAGCCGCTGGAGACCAGCGGCTCACCCTGCCCATCGGCATCCTCGTACACCAGCATGCCATCCGGCAGGCCCAGCACACGATGGCGCTCCGTCACCAGCCGCTCGCTCTGATAACGGCGCTCGTTTCGCAGCAGGATCACCAGCGCGATCACAATGAGTAACAGCGTCAGCCCAATCGTCAGCAAAATGCTATTCAGCATAATCCCTTATGTATCCTTGTGTACAACGAACGGACGGAATACAGCGCGCAATTAACGTAGCAGCACGGCCGCCGCGATCAACACAATGGCAATCACCAGCAACACGACCACAGCCACCGTGAGCTGGCGCATACGTCCACTGATCACTACGCCGCGGCCCTCTTCCTGCGCCTCCTCGACCTCCTGGGCGTGTTCGAGGTGCAGATCGCGCCCCTCCTCAAAGGCTCCCCGGCGCAGCAGGAGGCGCTCAAGCATCTGGTATTCAGGCAATGATGGAGCCTGCGGACCATGATCGTGCTCCAGTTCGACCATGCGCGCGAACAGTTCTTCATTATTGGCGCGAGCATACGGCTCAAACTGCTCGTGCCACCAGACCAGGGGGCAGTATTCAAATTCCGCGACCTCACTCGCCGTGAAAAGCCGCTCATGCTCCTGTGTTCGATGTCGCTGCTGCATACCTGCTCGCACTATTCTCTGGCTACTAAGCTCCATATCGTTGGAAGGGAACGGACGCTATTTAGCCAACCGGCGTTGATTCTTCCTGTGTACCCGCCAATCCAAGTACATCGGCAATGCCTGTCATCGCCTGAATCACATTGGCGATATGCTCATCCAGGTCCACACCCAACTCGGCAGCTCCCTGCACCAGGTCCTCACGGTTGACCCCGGCGGCAAAGCCCCTGGCCTTCATCTTCTTGCGCACCGAGGAGACCTCCAGGCCAATGAGACTTTTAGTAGGGCGCACTAAGGCCGTTGCAGTCACCATGCCCGTCACCTCATCGCAGGCGTAGAGCGCGTGCGACAGCAGGTTGTTGCGCGGGTGGGTCGCGACATTGAGGTCGTTGTGCGCCAGGATCGCGTAGATAATGCGCTCATCGTAGCCACCAGCTTGTAACCACTGCGCCAGGACTTGCGTATGCTCGCGCAGGTCAGGATATTCCTCGTAGTCGCAGTCGTGCAGCAGGCCGGTCATGCCCCATAGCTCCTCGTCCTCCCCATACTTGCGCGCATAGAAGCACATGGCCGCTTCGACCGCAAACATATGCTTGCGTAGATTCTCGTTCTTGACATGCGTCGCGACTAACTGATACGCGTCTTCTCGTGTTGGCATGGTTTCTCTCACTCGTTTCCCAGCATATTCAAGGCAGTTGAACTACCTTTCGAAAATCTATTATAACATAAGAGCCTATCCCAACAGGCCCATGCATGTCATGGCAGTTAGCCAGGATGCTGTTAAGGGCACTGCCAGCTCAGGCAGTGTCGACGGACAAGGACCAGAAACTCGACGTGGATTGCACCATGACCGCCCACATGGCGCAATCGTACCAAAGTGTCGGCAAGGATAGCGTTTTGGGAAAGATGTATGCTATACTGAATGCAGTTGTAGAGTGCATTGTCATGAACCCCCGCATTGAATGCGGGGGCTTGCAGGCAGGCCGGCAAGCCCTGGACATGAGCAGACTCAGGTTTGAAAAAGAGCCTACGTTTTCAGGAAGTGTTCACGTTCCTACCTTCAGGTGCGAGGCCAGCCTGAAGCTCTAGAACTTCTCGGTTAAACAGGTCTAGAGGGTCAAGCCAGTGCCGAGAAGATATGCCGCCTGAAAACAGTGTCGAGGCCACCATTACCCTGGAAACAGGAGGCTCTTTCGGGAGCACAAAGAAAAACCAGATGAGCAACGTGTTTGTCGTAGACACCAAGAAACAGCCATTACCCCCGGTGCATCCAGGTCGAGCACGGGTGCTTCTCTCGCAGGGGAAGGCCGCCGTGTTCAAGCGCTTCCCGTTCACGATCATCTTGAAGGTGGCCATCGAGCACCCAGCAGTCCAGCCTCTGCGGATCAAGCTTGATCCAGGGAGCAAGACGACCGGCATCGCCATCGTGAATGACGCCGCTGGAGATGTGGTCTTCGCAGCAGAACTCACGCATCGGGGAGAGGCCATTAAAAAGGCGTTGGATCAGCGCAGGGCGGTACGTCGAGGCAGAAGACAGCGGAAAACGCGGTACAGAAAGCCGCGCTTTGCTAATCGGAGGCGACGGGTGGGCTGGCTTGCTCCCTCTCTAGAGAGCCGAATAGCCAATAGCCTCACCTGGGTCAAGCGGCTCTCCCGCCTCTGCCCCATTACGGCAATCAGCCTGGAACTCGTCACGTTCGATCTCCAACAGATGGACCATCCAGAGATCAGCGACGTGCAATACCAGCAGGGCACTCTCTTTGGCTATGAAATCAAGCACTACCTCTTAGAAAAATGGGATCGAGCCTGTAGTTATTGTGGACGCAAGGATGTGCCCCTTCAGGTGGAACATATCCAGGCCAAAGCGAACGGGGGAACTGATCGCGTTAGTAATCTGTGCCTGGCCTGTGAGAAGTGCAATCAGGCCAAAGGGAAGCAAGGTATTCGGGTGTTTCTGGCGGACCAGCCTGCGCTGCTGGCTCGTCTTCTGATGCAGGCACAGGTTCCTCTCAAGGACGCGGCTGCGGTCAATACGACCCGCTGGGTTTTGTACGGACGCCTCAAGCAAGAGGGCCTGCCTCTCGAATGCGGCTCGGGCGGCATGACGAAGTTTAACAGAACCAGCAGAGGATTGCCGAAAACGCATTGGATTGACGCGGCCTGCGTCGGCAAGAGTACGCCGCCACACCTTCAGATGGCTGGCGTGACCCCTCTGCTGATCACGGCAACAGGGCATGGGAGCCGTCAGAAGTGCAATGTCAACAAGATCGGTTTCCCATGCTCCAAGCCCAAGACCGCGAAAAGAGTGCAGGGGTTCCAAACAGGGGATATCGTCCGGGCCGTCGTTCCTGCTGGGGCCAAACAAGGCATCTATGTCGGGCGGGTGCTGGTACGCTCCAGCGGCTCCTTTGACATCTGCACGAAACACGACCGGGTGCAGGGGATCAGCCATCGATTCTGCATGCCGGTTCATCATTGCGATGGCTACAGGTACGAGATGGGAGGACGGTATGGGCAGGATACCCTCACCCAAGCCATCTCATAAGAAGCGCGCCATTCATCTCCCACTTACAAAGACGGGGGCATCTTGGCGCGGTTTTGGTGATTTTGGGTTGGCTGGTTCCCATGCAAAACCAGCCCCCGCAAGGGGAGAAGCGCCATTCATCCCCATAGCTCAAACTAGGGGTCTTCTGGCGCTTTCTAATAAAAAGACAAGGATTGAGTAAAGCAGAATGCCATTGAACAACAATCCTAGATTGGGCTGGTACCTTGATGAGTGAGATCAAAGTCAATCCGGGAGATTCATTCGATCTGGCTCTCAAGCGCTTCAATCGTCGCGTCCAGCAGGATGGTATCCTCTCCGAGGCCAGGCGACGTGCGCGCTATGAAAGCCCCCAGGACCGCCGTAAGCGTAAAGCCGCGACCCTGCGTCGTAAGCAAAGACGATCCCGCCAGGTAAGCTAAAAGGCCTCTATCGCGAAGGTATGCCGATGGTGATGAGCGACGGAGTATGCACACCGTCTCTCATCACTTCGTGCTACCTGCGAATTACAAAAAGAACCTAAAGGACATATAGCTCTTCAGGTTTCACTTCTCCCAGATCGCCATCTTCAGATAGCTCCTGGGTAAAATCTTTCACCGCTTGCAACTCACTGTAACCAGCGGCCTAGCGCGCTTTCACACCCAGCCCTGGCCCATCCGGCAAAATGAGCTTCCCCTCGTTAACCGTCACGCCCACGTAGGGGTCATCATCAATCAGCAGATGCCCATCCAGGTCGGCATAGTCCACCAGCGGCGTCAGGTGAGCGGCAGCCGTGATCGACAGCGAGCTTTCGATCATGCAGCCGATCATGACGCGCAGGTTATGCGCGCGCGCTACGTGGATCATCTTCAGGGCGTGACGAATCCCACCACATTTCATCAGTTTTATGTTGATACCATCCACGCATTCGGCTACCAGCGGAATATCGTCGACGGTGATGCAGCTCTCATCGGCGATAATGGGCAACGCTACATTGTCGCGGATCAACTTCAGTCCCGCGAGGTCGCGCGCGGGGATCGGCTGCTCGACAAATTCGATGTTGTAAGGGGCCAGCTCGTTGATGTTCTTGATGGCTTCCTTCGGCGTCCAGCCGGCATTCGCATCGACGCGAATCGTGGCGTCTGACACCTCGCGAATGGCCTTGAGCACGTCGATGTCGTTTTTCGTGCCGACCTTGACCTTAAGAATCGGATAGTCCCTGGCGAGTTGGGCCTTCTTCGCCATATTCGCTGGTGTGTCGATGCCCAGCGTGAAGGACGTGTGGGCCGCGTGCGCCGGGTTGAGTCCCAGGAGCTTGTACACCGGCACACCCAGCATCTTGCCCATGATATCGTACAGCGCCATATCAATAGCCGCTTTGGCCGCCGGGTTCAGCCCGATGATATGGTCCAGCCGCTCGAAAATATCTTCGATGAGGAACGGGTCGTCGCCCAGGTTCCCGGCGAACTGGCCCATACAGGCCAGCACCGTCCCAGGGCTTTCGCCGTAGTATTCGGCCGGCGAGGCCTCACCAAGGCCCACGATATC
>JBDTHH010000111.1:0-3222 GCA_039937055.1 Ktedonobacteraceae bacterium
ACAGATACCGACCCGGTACTACGAAAGCAGCCGCTGGCTATGCAGAAGGTCACGCGACCACTCCCGGCCTACAATACAAACGGTAGAGGGATAGAACCACCCATTGCACCCGCACCGGTGGCCGCTGCTCCCTATCGCATACGTCAACAGGATAATGCCTTGCAGGCCATCGAACATGCAGGACTTTCACGCATCCACCGGCGGCTCCTGCTACTCATCAATGGAGAGCGCTCCCTTTCTGAGCTGGCCCGCCTGACGGGCCACAACCGGGACGAAGTATCGAGAATGCTCTATGATCTGGAGCGCGCTGGCCTTATTCGCCAGTTATAAGTCAATAAGTTCAGGAACTACAAAGGACGGTGATTGCTATGTCTTCACGCGGGATTGCGCCGCCTCACAGACAGCGGTTCTCTTTGTCTGTGCGTGTCTCGCTGCTCCTCATGTTTGCAGCTATCGTTCCTCTTGTGATTACCATCGTAAGCAGTGAGGTTCTCTCGCGCCCGGCCTTGCTAACTCAGGCTCGCACATCGATGGATACCGATGCACGCGAACGGGTACAGTTGATCAACTCCTATCTGAGCGAGCGCTTATTAGACGCGGGAACCCTCAGCCAGGTGCCAACTGTGCAATCCTTCCTGGCCACGCCACCTACCAGAGTCACAGCGGATGCCACGACACACGCGATCTACGCACTCGCGGCCGGCATCTACCGTGATAAGCGCTATACAACATGGGCGCTTTTCGATCCGGCGGGCCATCTCCGCCTGTACTTCCCCTTGAATGCGAAACCTCAACCTCATGGACAGTATCTCGTCCCTCCGGCCGACCTTCGCCTGGTGACCACGGGGGCGCAGGTCTTTTTCTCCGGGGTGTACTTTGACGCCCAAACACAGAAAGCCTCCGTTGATATCTACGCACCCATCATCTTCGTGGCTAAAACGACCGCGCCGCAACTGCTAGGCTTCATGCGCGCAAGCCTGAATATCGACTATATCGTGGATATAGTCCAGAGTGAGCGGGGGGCAAACGGTACGGGCAGCTACGCCTTTCTCCTCGACCAGAACGGCGTGCGCATCGCCGATACCGACTCTACACAGCTCTTTAAGGCCGTGGCGCCTCTGGCCCCAGATGCCCAGGTGTCGGCCAGCAGCGAGGCGCTCTACGGGAACAGCAACAATGTACCAGTAATAGCAGATGATGCTATAGCTAATGCTCTGCACGATAAGCAGCCATCGAGCACATTCCAGACAACGCCGAGCGGACAGAATGAGCAGTTCGAGGTCACTCGCCACACCGCCACTGTCGTTCCCTGGAACTACTTTGTGCTCAGTCCGCTCAGCACGATTACGGCCGTGGCCGACCAGCAATTGCGCATCACGGCTATTGTGGCGGCTATCGCGTTACTGCTGGCGGCCTTGATCGGTCTGTACATTGGGCGACGGCTCACGCGCCCCATCCTGTACTCGGTCGATTACCTGCGCAGGAACAGTGAGGCGCTCAATACGCTGGCAAGCAAGCAGAAGGGAGCGGCCGCCGAACAACGCTGGGTGGTCGATTCTTCGCAGGTAGGCCTGCAATCGGTCCAATACTACACCGGCGCCACCAGCGTTGCCGCTCACCGGCTCAGGGATATCGCCAACGAAGTCGTACTGCGCTGGCCTGAAATCGATGCTCGCTCCGTTCAGCAGGCGATGGGAGAAATCATCAATGCCGCGCAGTATATCGAGAACGCTGCTCATTATCAGGATATCAGCAATCAGAAGCTGGCGACCGCCCTCAAAGTCACCACCCAGGTTACCGAGCAACTGGCGACCGGTGCCACTTCGGCCGCCGATGCCGCGACCCAGTTGGAGCAGGTGGTGAACCAGTTGCGGAACGTGGTGGGCCGTTAATCAACTATCATGATCTTTGGAGTGAAAATGACGACGACGAGCAAGATGCTCTGGCAAACTATTGTGGATGCCGATTATGCGCCTCCCCAGGATCGAGCAGTTCAGTCTCTCACGCCTGAACTGCTCTCCGACCTGGGATCGCCCGATGCTGAAGTGCGAGGTGTCTTCGCCTATCCAATCCTTGAACGCTGGATCTCCCAGGAATGCTATACGCCTGCTGAATTGCGCGCGATGATCACCGAGTTGACACGGAACCTGGCGCTCAGCCCGGACGAACGCGGGACCGACAATGTCTTCCTGCGCTCTTTCTCGGCGCTCACGCTGGCGACGATTCTGTACTTCGAGATCGAGCACCCCTTTCTGGAGGAGGGCGAGGTGCGCCAGGTGCTGGAGCAGGCCCTGACATACTACCCGGCCGAGCAAGATTTGCGCGGCTATGTGCCGGGCGGCCCCGGCTGGATCCATGCCGTGGCCCATGGCGCCGACCTGCTCGGTGTCCTGGGACTCAATCGCTACATGCAGGTCGCGGACCTGGAACGGATGATGGAGGCGCTCGCCACAAAGATTGCTCCCCCGGTGGCGCATGTCTACCTCTATAACGAAGAACAACGCCTGGTACGCGCTGTGTTGTGGCTATTGAGCCAGGACCTGCTCACGCTGCCCTTCATCAGCTATTGGCTGGAACGTCTAACCACCAACCAGCCAGAAGGCTACCCGATCAACGTGGAAAGCCTCCTTGAAGGCTTTCCACCCCCCATCGAGTCCGATGTCAACACCTGCATCCTGCACAATACACGCCAGTTTCTCAACGCTCTCTACTACCATCTTGTGACCGCCGACCCGCTACCCGGCCTGGCGAGCGACCTGATTCCACTGCTCCTGGAGAAGCTGGAACCGATTAACGCGTTCTAACCTCGACGACATGGTAAGACGACCCCATTCGCTCTCGACGGCATGGTAAGATGACCCTATCGCGTAGGGATTCGGCTAGCCGAATCCCTACGCGATAGGGAATGTAGGCTATAGGAAAACATGGAGATCCAAGATAATGCCAGAAAACATGCGCGCCATCGGGCGTATCGTATCGGTTCAGGTACAGCCGGCCAGCCTCAAGTATAAACACGACGGTGTGGGCTACTACGATCCCACGCCGCTGCTCGTCGTGCAGAGCCTGCGCTTGAGCAGTAAAGGAGTCATCGGGGTAACGGCCGACGCACGCTCTATCATGGACATTCACCACGTAGAGCATCCCCAGTCAGGCAATAGCCGGGGCGCTAACGGTGTCTCCATCGGCTTCACCAGCCACTACCAGGCGATGCGTGCGCGCTTC
>JBDTHH010000112.1:0-6295 GCA_039937055.1 Ktedonobacteraceae bacterium
ATGTTACTGACCAAAGGGCGTATTGAGCAGATCGTGGATTTGCCTCAGGGGATCTGGCCGGATGTGAATGTGGATTGTGTGCTGCTCTTCCTGATAGCGGAAACCAATGAAGAAAAACGTAAAGCCCAGCAGGTGCAGATCAATGTATTGGGTTTGCGAGATACGATTGAGAAGCTTACTGAGCGAACGTGGGCAGAAACATTGTTACAAACACAATCGCGTTGGTTGGCTAATGCTAAATACGAGATCAATATTCGTTATGATGCATTACTACAACAGATCGAACAGATCTGTACAATACCTGTTAATAGTGGTTCTACTACAAAAATACAACGGCTGGGCGATGTAACAGAGAGTACTCAAGGGATAATCCCTTATCATACCAGGGCCGAAGGGAAAACAAATCCCTACATTAAGCCTCGACGTGAGGTCCCACCGAATGAACCTGATTGGAAGCCTTTACTTGATGGGAGCGCGTTTATTGGGCGGTATGAATTGCGTTGGGGTCGTCAACAACCCTATTTAAAATATGGGAGTTGGCTCTATTCCGTACCCAGGTCTCAATTTTTTGAATCGCCTAAACTGCTCATACAAGATATGCGCAATCGCGCTCTCAAACGACGTTTAGTTGCCACCTTTGATGACCAGAGATTTTACAATCGTCATAACTTTGATGATATTATTGCCAGGGACCCGGACTATGACCTCAAGTACATCCTGGCACTCGTCAATTCAGCGGTACTCAATTACTGGTTCGCGCGGCAGTTCGATAATGTGCATATCAATCCTTCGTACTTTCGCCAGCTACCCATCTATCCTGCCGACCCTGATACTCAGGCCACATTTGCGGCGCCGGTAGATGAAATGCTGGCGAAACACGCAGAATTGAACAGGCTGCGATCTCAGGACTATAGTATCAGGCAGCAGCGTACCGGTACGATAAAAATTGCTGTCCCATATGATAGATTGCTAGGGGATCTTCAAACAGCGAATGCTTACTTTCCAGTGTTAACCTTCTTCGATGCCATGGCTACGCAGCTCTTCAACATTCCCGATAAATGCGATCTCCAGGCGCCTGTAAGTAGCAATGTCTATATACCAGAGCGCTATCCTACAAGTGTTGTATTGCGCCATAATAGACTGTGGCTTGAGGTACCGGACGACGACCTGAGGCGCTACATGCTGGGTTATTTGAGAAGTCCTCGCTGGGCAGGTAAAACATGGGATGATCTCAAGAACGAGGCTTTACTTCCTGAAGGCGGGGATGCCCTTACAGCCTTCTTCAGGGCCGAAGCGCAACAAATCAACTCTATTCGCGCTCTTCTTGAGGAGATACAACGTATTGATGCTCAGATTGACGAACGGGTGCTTGACCTGTATGGTATAACAAATCCTACTGATAGGCAGCGTATCCTGGGAAGTGCTCCGGCGATAGAAGAGGAAGAGGGCGAGGAGACTCCCGAAGATGAAACAGTGTAAAGAACGTCTTGCTGCACCGTTTACGTCTACATTCTGATCACCACCCTTGCTGCCGGTAAATCCGCAGCGTCTGCTGGTCGCCAGGCACGTAACTGACCATCGAGTAGCCATTGCTGCCGGTGAAGACCGTCGTGGCGGTGCGTAGCGCGAGGCGGCCAAGTTCGCTGTGCTGCACATGGAAGACGAACGAGGGCGAGGGTCGCCCCCTGGGATAGGTGGCCGAGGCGATGCGGCGAAACTCCGCGATCTCGCGCAGGCGCTTCCAGAGGGCCTTGTATTCCGGCAGGTGCGTGATGGTGTTGCTGTTGTACTGGAAATCGCTCACCAGCCGCCGCGCCAGGTTCTCCCAGCCGTGAAAGCGCCGCCGCATCCTGGGATCAAAGACCAGCTCCAGCAGATGCCATCTCTCACTTACGGCGAAGTCGCGCTCCACTTCGAACAGTTTGAGCGATGCGCTGTTCCACGAGTGCAGGTACCAGAGCCGGTCGAGGGAGTGCGCCGGGTAAGAGGTGCTCTGGACGAGCAGACTCGCCAGCTCGCCGAGGTCGAGCAGCGTGCTGTCAAGCGGGTCGTTGTCGATAGGCTGGCTCGTCAGGTCGGTGTAGGCATCGTAGAACCGCTGCCGCTCCTCGCCGTGCAGCTCCAGTGCGCGCGCGATGCTCTGCGCGACATGCCGCGAGGGGTTTGTGCGCATGCCCGCCTCCAGGTGATAGATGTAGGTGCGCGAGAGCCGGCTGGCCTGCGCGAGCTGGCCCTGCGACATGCCCCGCTGCTGGCGAAAGTGCGCTATCAGTTGTGGAAAACTGGATTCGCTGTTGCTTATGACCATCATATGCTCCCCGTCGCTCTTCTTGTTAGCTGCCTCTCCATTATGCACTAAAATTTGTTAGCTGGCAACGTGTTCTTATCTATGATCACGGCATATAATTAGAAGGCATGGGGAGTGTCTGTGTTCGTAGAGGGTGGCTTTTTAGCTACCCTGGGCATCATTGCTGATGTTTTCTAGCGAGGAGTGATGACACAATGTCCGATCCATCGGTAATCCACGACTCTCAAGCGGACGAGAAATCCTCTACCGGCTCTACCTCGACAGCGGGTGACCTTCTGGCGGCGCGTCCCTGGCTAGCCCATTACGAGCAGGGCGTTTCGGCCGAGCTTGTGATTCCAGACCAGCCTTTAACGTGGCTGCTCGATCAAACTGTCGCTACGTATCCTGACCAGACAGCGTTTATCTACTACGGTACAAAGATGACGTATGCGCGCTTCTCGGCCCTGGCGAATCGCTTCGCTGCCGAGTTGCAGCGCCTCGGTGTGCGCAAGGGCGACCGGGTGGCGATTGCGCTCCCCAACATTCCCCAATACCCGGTGGCCTTTTATGGCGCGCTGCGCGCCGGGGCGGTCGTTGTACCGACCAACCCACTCTACACCGAACGCGAAATGCGCCATCAACTCGCGGACTCCGGCGCGCGTGTTGTCGTGATGCTTGATATGTACTACCCCATCGTGCGCGCCGTCCGCGCCGACACTTCCCTGGAACATATCATCGTCACCAGCCCCGCCGATTTCTTGCCTCCCCTGCTGCACACGCTGTACCCGCTCAGCCAGCGACGCGCGAAGCTGCCGGAGCCGCGTCTGAGCGCCAAAGAGTTGGCCAGCGATCCCATGCTCCACTCTATGAAAGACCTGCTGAAGAAGTACGCCGGCAGGGGGAACGAGACCTTCAATTTGCCCGAACCGGCCTCCGGCGCTGACCTGGCCGTCCTGCAATACACAGGTGGCACTACCGGGCTATCCAAGGGCGCGATGCTGACGCACCGCAACCTGCTCTCCAACGCCTTTCAGACGCGCCACTGGACGCCACGGGCCCGCGATGCTCAGGAGGTGGGCCTGTGTGTCGCGCCCTTCTTCCACTCCTATGGTCTGACCGTCGGCATGAATATGGGCATTCGCGCTGCCGCCACCATGGTGTTGCTGCCCCAGTTTAAGTCGAAGGATGTGGTCAAGGCCATCAAGCGCTATCGCCCGACGCTCTTCCCTGGCATCCCCACGATGTACATTGCGATTATGCGCGAGGCCGGCCAGAAGACCGCGCAACTGCGCTCGATCAAGTACTGTATCAGTGGCGCTGCTCCCTTGCCCGCCAAAGTGCGCCAGGACTTCGAGGCGATCACCGGTGGCAACCTGGTCGAGGGCTATGGACTGAGCGAGGCGGCGCCCGTTACGCACTGCAATCCCTTGAACGGCGATGTACGCGATGGTAGTATCGGTCTGCCTCTGTCGAACATCGACTCCGTGATCCTGCACCAGGGGACCGGCGATCCTGTGCCCCCTGGGGAGGTGGGCGAGATTATGGTGAAGGGGCCGAACATTATGCAGGGCTACTGGAACCAGCCCGAAGAGACGAAGGCCATCTTCTTCAAAGACTGGATGCACACCGGTGACCTGGGCCGCATGGATAAGGATGGTTACTTCTACGTCGCGGAGCGCGCCAAAGACCTGATCCTGGCTAGCGGCTTCAATGTGTACCCGCGCGAGGTCGAAGAGGTGCTCTTCGTGCATCCCGCCGTTCAGGAGGCCGCCGTGGCGGGCGTTCCCGATGAGTATCGTGGCGAGACTGTCGCGGCCTTCATCGTGCTGAAGCCTGGCTTTACCGCCTCCGAAGAAACGCGCCAGGAGATCACAGCCTATTGTAAAAAGGAGCTCGCGGCCTACAAGGTCCCCAAGATCATCGAGTTCCGCGAGAGCCTGCCCAAATCCCTGATCGGCAAAGTGCTGCGCCGGGAACTACGCCAGGCCTACCTTGACGCGAAATAGGAGCGCAATTGATTGCGTGGACGCAACACATAGGCGTCACGTTAGAATACCGCCGTGTTTCGCGTAGGGGCGCCGTTTACAAGCCCGTGTCGGCAACATACACGCGTCGGCCTGCCACGCGGGCTTGTAAACGGCGCCCCTACGCGAAACACGGCCCGCAAGGGCTACACAGGGAACCTTTGTTGTACACATATATCAGGTATATTAAATGTACAGGCATCCCTCACGGGTGCCCTCCATGGCGCGAAATGTACGGGCATCCTTTTATGGATGCCCTCAACTCAGAGGAAGGAATACATGTCAACGACCATAAAACCTACAGAGGCAGGCACAGCGTTCCTGACGACGCCTGTGAGCGAGAGCGCCGATAGGATATTTACCCTGGAGCAGACCGACGAGGAGCAGCGCTGGATCGCCGAATCCGCCGCCACGTTCTCTCAACGCGAGGTGCTGCCCAGGGTCGAGGCCATCGACCACCAGGAGCCGGGCCTGATGCCGAGCCTGGTGAAGAAGGCCGGCGAACAGGGCTTGCTGATGATCGATGTGCCGGAGGCCTATGGCGGCGCGGAACTCGGTCTGCTCACCAGCGCCCTGGTGGCTTCGCAGTTGCAGGAGGCCTCGTTTAGCGTGGCCTTTGGCGCGCATACCACCATCGGCACGCTGCCCATCGTCTTCTATGGCACCGAGGAGCAGAAAGAGCGCTACCTGCCGAGGCTGGCTTCCGGCGAGTGGATCGCCGCCTACGCGCTGACTGAGCCGGGCGCCGGCTCCGACGCCATGGGGCTGAGCACACGCGCGCGCCTGGCGGACGACGGCAAGCACTATATCCTGAATGGCACCAAGCAGTGGATCTCCAATGCCGGCTTTGCCAACCTGATGGTCGTCTTCGCGCGCATCAATGACGAGCGTCCCTCGGCCTTCATCGTGGAGGCGAGCTGGCCTGGCGTCTCGACGGGGGCGGAAGAGCGCAAGATGGGCATCAAAGGCTCGTCCACGCGCCAGGTCTACTTCGAGGATGTGCAGGTCCCGGTTGAGAACCTGCTGGGCGAGATCCACAAGGGCTACAAGATCGCCTTCAATATTCTCAACATCGGGCGCCTGAAGCTGGGCGCTGGCGCCGTAGGCGGCGCACGCACGGCCGTGGGCCTGGCCGCGGCCTACACCGTCGAGCGCAAGGCTTTCGGCAAGTTCCTGCACGAGTTCGGCATGATCCAGAAGAAGCTGGCCCGCATGGCGGCCGAGACCTATGCCGCTGAAAGCGAGGTCTTCCGCACGGCCGCCAACATCGAGAATGCGCGCCGGGGAGCCGGCGAGAACACAGATGCCGTGTTTAAGGCCATCGAAGAGTACGCCATTGAGGCCTCGATCGCCAAGGTGCATGGCAGCGAAGTGTTGTCGCAGGTCGTTGATGAGGGCGTGCAGATCTTCGGCGGCTACGGCTTTATGCAGGAGTATCCTATCGAGAAGGCCTATCGCGATGCGCGCATCCAGCGCATCTTTGAAGGTACCAACGAGATCAACCGCCTGGTGGCCGCCGGCACGCTCTTCCGCCGCGTCCTTGGCGGCAAGCTCGATATGATGGCTCGCTTCCCCGCCATCGAGGCGCGCATCCAATCGGGTCAGGCGCCCACCGCTGCCGGTGAAGCGGTGCCTGCTGAACTGAGCGAGGCCGTCAACGCACTGGAACGCGCCAAGGATGTCACCATCTACGCGGCCATGCGCATCGCTATGAAGTATATGCAGGCCCTGGAGAACGAAGAAGAGTTCATCGAGTACCTGGCGAACCTGCTCATCGACCTGTACGCCTCCGATAGCGCCCTCGCGCGCGCCGTGCAGGCCGTGCGCCGCGGCGATGCCAACAGCGCCGTCCATGTAAAGCTGGCCCAGCTCGCGACCTGGCTGGCCTTCTCGCGCATGCGCTCAAACCTGGATCAGATGCTGATGACCAACCTGGACGCCGATAGCGTGCAGGCAGAACTTGACCGCGTGCGCGCCTACATCG
>JBDTHH010000113.1:0-3889 GCA_039937055.1 Ktedonobacteraceae bacterium
GATGTCGAATGACATGTGGTCTCCTTCAGGGCGCAGGCCAGCGGCGCCCGTACACGAAATCAGGTGGGTCGGGCGGACGAGTTTATCCATTCCATGAATCCCGCTCCTGTGTAAGATATTCTTCGACATTAACATCCGACCAGATTTCTTTGCCCAACCCTTTGAATTCCAGGATGTTATGACGCGGGCGGCTGGATACCCGGTGGCGAACGAGGGCTGCCAGATCTTCTAACAACTGGAGCTGTTCGTCAGCCGTAAGGTGTTGAACTTGCTGGAGCACCTCACGGTACTCGTAGGTTGGCATATGTTCGCTCCTTACAGTATCTAGCCAGGACGGATATACCAGTAACTTCTCTATCAATCATACTACACCTTTACATCCTGTAAAGATGCAGGTGCGGGTGTCTCCGCGCCAGTTCCATCGAACTTCACCAGGCGCACCGATGGCGGTATCTCGGTAGAGCTGCCTCGCGTGGACTCGTAGCGCGTGTCGGCGCCGCGCGAGCGGACCAGGAACAGCACGGCTATCACGACAAGCAGCCCGGCCAGGCCGCTGACCCACCAGGGCCAGTCCAGCGCTACTACCGTGGCGGTGATCACCACGTTGAGCACGGCCAGGGGCAGCAGCAGTTGCCAGCCCAGGCGCATCAGGCGGTCGTAGCGAATGCGCGGCAGGGTGGCGCGCAGCCAGATAAAGATAAACAGGAAAAATGCCACCTTGACCAGGAAGATCAGGATCGAGACGCCGGGAATGCGCTCCAGGCCGAAGAAGCTCCATCCGCCGAAAAAGAGCGTCGAGGCCACGGCGCTGGCGGTAATCATATTGATGTATTCCGCCATCTGGTAGAGGCTCCAGCGCAGCCCACTGTACTCGGTCAGGTAGCCGGCGGTCAGTTCCTGCTCGGCCTCCGGCAGGTCAAACGGCGCGCGGTTCACTTCGGCGATGGCGGCGATGATATACACCATAAAGCCCAGCGGCTGTGCGGCAATGAACCAGATACCCATGTCAAGCTGGCGGTGGACGATGCCCACCATGCTCAAGGTGCCGGCCCACATCAGTGTACCACTCAGGGCAAGTCCCAGGCTTGTTTCGTATGAGACCATCTGCGCCGCGCTGCGCAGCGAGCCTAGCAGCGAGTAGCGGTTGCCAGACGACCAGCCGCCGAGCACGATACCGTAGACCGCCAGCGAGGAGATCGAGAGGATCCACAGTAGCCCCACGTTGATGTCGGCGATGACGGGGTCCCAGACGCTGGGTTTGCCGCTGATCCAGTTGGTGCCGATGGGCACAACGGCGAAGACGCTCAGCGCGACGATCACCGAGATGATGGGCGCAATGAGGTAGGTGAACTTTTTGGCCTGTGTCGGGACGATCTGTTCCTTAAATGCCATCTTGATGCCATCGGCGATGGGCTGGAAGAGGCCGGATGGACCCGCGCGGTTCGGTCCCAGGCGCCCCTGCAATTTGGCGATCACGCGTCGCTCGATCAAGGTCATGTAGGCGAAGGCGGTCATCAGAGCCACGATGACGACAGCGCACTTGATCACCGCGGCCACAATCTCGTTGTTGAGAAAATCAAGCATGCGCCACCTCTACTTCTTGCGTGCTTAGCCGGACGCCGTGTAGACCCAGGTCTTCCCAGGTCAGTCCGCTGTAGAACGGGTTGCTGGCGGCGATCTCCAGCAGGATGTCGCGCGGACTGGCGTAGTTCCATTCCTGCCCTAATCGCTTCGCCAGTGAAGCCAGGATCTCCCAGTCTGCGCGCGCGCCCGGCAGCGGGCGCAGCGCGCGGCGAATGGCCTGCACATGGTGATCGACGTTGGTCATGCTGCCGTCTTTCTCGGCGTAGCTGACCGCCGGCAGCACCACGTCGGCCTGTTGCGCTGTCTCGCTCAGCGTGATATCCTGCACCACGAGAAACTCTTTGCTGGCGCGCAGGTCGCCCCCGTTCACATGGCGTGCAGGGTTCGCGCCCATGATGTAGAGCGCCTTCACCTGCGGGTTGCTCAGCATCTCGTCGTATGGCAGGCCGGCCTCGGTGACCGGCCGGTAGCCGGGGAGCGCATCGGGCAGCAGGCCCATGTCGCGCGCACCCAGCGAATTGGCATCCCCGAAGAGCGGACCAACGCCGGCGCCGGGGCGATCGATGTTGCCAGTAATCACGGCCAGCGTCTGGAGGTCGGCCGCCAGGTCCTGACAGCCAGCTTCGCGGGTGGCCAGCTCATCGTAGAGGATGATCGCGCCCGTGGCCCCGGCTATCTCGTGTGCCAGTTTGCGTAACTGCCGGGTGACCTCCGCCCCGAAGGTCTCTTCATAGCCGCGCACCTGGGTATCTTCGTCGAGCATGTGTGTGCGCACATCCTCATTGGGCGCCCGCATATCCTCCTGGCGCACGACCGAACTCAGCAGGATCTTCGCCGCTGCTCCCGCGCCGTGGGCCGGGATGGCGATCTTTTGGCTGGCGAAACGGTCAAGCTCGGTACTCGTCTCGTTGACGATAAAGATCTTCGCGCCCGCCCTCATGGCCTTCTTGATACGCAGGTTGAGTATCGGCTGGCGCTGGTAGGGGTCGGAGGCGATGAGCACGATGTGCGAGGCCTGCTCGATCTCGGCGATGCTGCCGGTCAGCATCCATGGCCGGCCCGTCAGCGTGTCGCGCGGGCCGGGGAAGTGACCGTGGTAGTGATCGACGTTGGGTGTGCCAATGACTTCGCGCAGTAGCTTCTGGAAGAGATACGTCTCCTCGTTGGTAGTGCGGGTTGAACCGATGCCGCCGATGGCCTGCGCGCCGTGTTGCTGGCTGATGGCGGTGAAGCGCGTGGCGATCATGTACAGCGCCTCGTCCCACGTCGCCGGCTCCAGTGGCTTGTCGCGCTGCGTGCGCATCATGGGTGTGCGCAGGCGCTGCGGGCTGTTGACGAACTCAAAATCCCAGCGGCCGCGGTCGCACAGCCAGCCATCGTCGATATCATCATTGGCGCGTGACATCTGGCGCATGATCTTGTCGATGCGCACATCGACGCGCACGTTGCAGCCGACGCTACAGTTGTTGCAGACGCTGGGCGTGTGCTTCAACTCCCATGGCCGCGACTTGAAGCGGTACTTCGTGGCCGTCAGCGCGCCCACCGGACACATCTCGACAGTGTTGCCTGAGAAGATCGAGTCGAAGGCATGGTCGGGAGCCGTACCCACCTCCATGCGATAGCCGCGCTCGATCATCACGAGGCCGTTGTCCATGGAGATCTCCGAGCTGAAGCGCGTGCAGCGCTGGCACAGGATGCAGCGCTCGCGATCCAGCATCACGCGGTCGCTGACGGGGATTGGTTTGCGATAGTGGCGCTTGTCGAGGTCGAAGCGCGTCCCGCCGGGTCCGTGGCGCAGCGTGAAGTCCTGCAAGTCGCACTCCCCACCCTTATCGCAGATCGGACAATCCAGCGGGTGGTTGATGAGCAGAAACTCCAGCGTGCCCTTGCGCGCCTTGAGCACCATCTCAGTCTTCGTGTGGACGACCATGCCCTCGCTCACTGGTGTGGTGCAGGCGGTCTGCGGCGGCTTGGGCAGCTTCTCGATCTCCACAAAGCACATGCGGCAGGCCCCCAGCGGCGGCATCTTAGGATGATAGCAATAAATCGGAATCTCTATGCCCGCCTGCCGAGCCGCCGCCCACACCAGCGTCCCAGGGGGGACCGCCACAGGGATGTCATCTATCGTAAGATGCACAAGTTGGTCTTTTTTCTCTTCTTCTGCCATAGTTTTTACCAATCATCCAGGATATTCCAAATATATTTGCCGTCCATAAGGGGTATCCATCCGTAGGGGCGCGGTTAACAAGCCCGCCTGTTCATCGACATGATCAAGATGCCATCGGGGCAACAGGCGGGCTTGTTA
>JBDTHH010000114.1:0-11714 GCA_039937055.1 Ktedonobacteraceae bacterium
CAATGTTTCACGTGAAACATTGCCGCTTCCCATCGACCCATTCTCAGAAAAGGTTAGTTTGCAATGCATGCTATCTGCCTGACTTCAACTGGCTAAGAGTAGGATAGTATGATAGCGAATTCGTTTCACGAAAGGATGCGAAGGCATGATGCGTAATCTCTTTTTTGCCGCCGACGGCAGGATCGCCTTATTCTGGAGACTGTTTTTAGCGTTTGTGGGTACCTTGCTTATCTACTTGATCTTTGACCTTGCAGCCGGTTTTTTCCTCTACCTGGGCCTGCATATCAACTACAGCTATCTCTCCAATGTCTACTCCCCGGCGTACAATACAGATCTTCGTGTGGTAAGCTGTTACAGCGTTGCCTATGTGCTGATTGCTGTGGTAACCGTCTGGTTTCTTCGCTGGTTCCGGCGCCATGTAGATCGTCGTTCTCCTGCGGGCTTAGCCTGGACCGGCCTGGGTGGTCACTGGCGCGGCATACTGCTTGGGGCTGTGCTGGGGGCAGCCGTGCCGCTGCTGGCCGTGTGGATTGGCAGCGCCTGGGGCCTGTTCAACTTGCACATTGCCCAATTGAGCTGGTCGGGATTGGTGATTGTCATACTCTTTAATGTGATTCAATACACTGCAACCGGCATTCGCGAAGAAACCTACTACCGTGGCTATGTCTTTCAGAACCTGGGCGAACGTATGGCACTCTGGCTCAATGTGGTGTGTGTGGGTGTGTTCTTCATTCTCGGTCATCTGTTAAATGGCCTGGCCTATGTGTCCCCATCATTCGCCGTCGGCGCGATGCTTGCGAGTACGATCTGGATCTGCGGACGGCTCCTGACCCGGTCCCTCTGGTTTAGCATTGGCATGCACGCGGCAGGGGATAGTGCCTCATTCTTGATAGGTATCCTGCTTTTCAGCGGGCTCGGTTTGAACACGGCGGGAACGTCTTTACGCTGGCTAGAGGCCCCCTTTTTGGTTCTCATCCTCCTTGTGCTTGTCGGCTGGACCATTTGGGGAAAACAACGCATCAACTGGAACGCCCGTCTCACAGAGCGTGGAGAGCCGACCGGCCAAACGCCATCTTTGCCTGAAGAGGTTGCCGTGGCTGCCCCTATAGACATACACATGAGACAGAAATAGCAGGAGGCGAGCGGCGTGTTTATGAGTCATCCCAGATTTTTCTAGAGCGTGAAAAGATGACTGCCGCGTGGTCTCCCAGCAGGAGTGCAGAGGGCGGCTGCCCTCTGCCGGGGCGTGGGGTGTCCCCCCTCCTCCTCTTTTTTCTTCCCGCCCCGCCTGCGGCGGGGCGGGAGAGGGAGAAGCATGGGGAGACCCCATCCCCCCAAAGGGGCGGCCACCCCTTTGAACCCCGCACAAGGAGTTTTTCAGACTCCTCAAAAATTCGGGATGACTCATAAACACGCGCTATGTGACTGCCCCCGCCAGGGACATATTAAAAATGGCAAGTACGCGCGTCCATCAGTGACCACTCCGTTTCACGTGAAACCTTTGGGTATGTTTAGATTGGTAGAGCGATATACCAGAGAACGTTTCACGTGAAACATTGTCGTTATCAGCGAATCGCGTTGAACGCGCCATCCTGCACGGCCTTCGCTAGCTTTTCGATATCGGGTGACAGCGTGCGGTCATCTTCGAGTTCCGCTACGTAGGTACGCACCAGTTCGTAAGCTTGCTGTACGCCGATGCCGGGCTGTAGCGGCTTACGGAACTCTAGCATCTGCGCGGCGCACATCAATTCGATGGCCACGATCTGTCGCGCCTGCTCCAGGATGCGCAGGACTTTGTGCGCGCTGGTGACGCCCATGCTGACGAAATCTTCCATGCCGGCCGAGGTTGGAATGGAGTCGATGCTGGCAGGATGGGCCAGGATTTTGATCTCGTTGACCAGGGCCGCCGCGACGTATTGCACGATCATAAAGCCGGAGTTCAGGCCCGGATTCGGTGTCAGGAAGAGCGGGGCCCTCTTTTCGCTATCGTCCCAGTCGTGTGGACCCATCAGGCTGTAGATGCGCCGCTCTGAGAAGCTGGCTACCTGTGTGAGCACGATGGCCAGCATATCCAGCGCCAGGGCCAGCGGTTGCCCGTGAAAATTGCCCCCGCTCAGCACCTCGCCGTCCTGCGGGAAGACCAGCGGGTTATCGGTGACGGCGCCCAGTTCGCGCTCGAAGATGCCGCTACAGTAGTCCAGGGCATCGCGCACGGCTCCGAATACCTGGGGCGAGCAGCGTAGTGTGTAGGGGTCCTGGACGCGGGGACAATCCACGTGGCTGCGGTTGATCTCGCTTTCGCTCACCAGCGCGCGCAGGTGGGCGGCGCTCTGCTGTTGACCCACCTGCCCCCGCAGTTCGTGGATACGCGCATCCAGCGGCACATGGCTCCCCATCAAACCTTCAAGGCTCATAGCGCAGGCAATCTCGGCCGCGTGCAGGATCGTGCGCGCGTCGGCGAGGGCCAGCACGGCGATAGCCTCCATTAAGTGAGTGCCATTGATGAGGGCCAGACCCTCCTTGGCCTCCAGGTGCAGCGGGTCCAGCCCGGCCTCTTGCAAAGCTACCCCTCCAGACACACGCTGACCTTTATAGAAAGCCTGGCCTTCGCCGATCAGCACAAGGCCAAGATGGGCCAGCGGCGCCAGGTCCCCGCTCGCGCCAACCGAACCCCGCGATGGGATCACAGGATAAACACCTGTATTCAGCATATCTATCAGAAGCTGCACAACAGCTACACGCACCCCTGAATGGCCGCGTGCCAGGCTTGCTGCCAGCAACAGCATCATGGCCCGCGTGACCTCCTCGCTCAACGGCTCGCCCACCCCCGCCGCGTGGCTGCGCAACAGGTTATGCTGGAGGTGGACCAGTTGAGCGGGCGGGATGCGCACCCGGCTCAGGTGCCCAAAACCTGTGGTGACACCATAAACTTTGCTATTTTCGTCAGCAATCGTCGTGATCACGGCCCTGGCGGCCTGAATACGCTGCATAGACGCGCTGCCCAGTTCTGTCACTGCATGATGACGGGCCACAGCGAGCACTTCGTCAAAAGACAGCGCCTGCCCCTTCAGAGTCACATGCTCACGGGCAGGCGGATGTTGTTGTCTGCTCTCTATTTCCATCGTGGAAATCCTTTCTGGCTACATTGCCTCTTGCCTGCATTGTAACAAATCGGAAGAGACACGTAAACAGGGAGATATCACGTGAGCCATCACGCATCTACAGCGCGCGTGCCTGCGCCACCGGGGCCGCGATCAGCAAAAAGAGCGTCACCAGCAACAACGGGAACTGAATGGGCTGGACAATGAACGCAAATTGAGGGGGAGCCAGCAAGACAAGGAAATACAGGCATTGCGCCAGCCCAGCAAATTTGCCCCACACGGTTGAGCCGAAGCGTAGCGGGTGGGTGAAGAGGAAATAGCTGGCCAGTGCCGCCAGGACTGGAACACAGAAGCGCAGCAACATCAGTAGCCCCAACCAGGCAGGCAGTGCGCCGTTCTGGATCAAGATGAGGCTGATCGCCAGATACAGGCAAAAGTCCGTCTCGCCATCGCCGATCTGCCCCAGCTTGCTCTGTGTATCTGTATGGCGCGCGATAGGTCCATCGACTATATCGGTGGCCACGCCAGCGAGGAAGACAGACAGCGCCAGCCAGGCAGGGGTACCGATGCCTGCGAGCAGCCTACCCAGCAGAAACGAGGCGGCCAGCGCGCGCAACCATGTACAGGTAGTGGCCAGCCCTACAACCGGCAACAGCGCACCCATTTTCGTGTGCCGATTCAGGCCAAGATGCCAGAATAAATCGCCTTGCTGCCACGCGACGAAGAAAAGGAAACCCGGCAGGAGGCGCAGGGTGCTACCAGGCCCTTCCAGCTTGAAGCAAACAATCAGAATAGCCAGTGCGAGCATGCTCACCAGTGCCGTAATACGCGCCCATGAGCGTGTCAGAGTAGGACGCGCGCGCGCCGTCTGCCACGACATATCCCACGAACGTTTGAGGAAGTGCCCCCATGCCACAGGGCTGAACCTCTCACGCCGCAGCGTCGTAAGCAGTTCGACAACGAACTGGCTTTCATCGTTGGTAGCTTGCTTCATCTCCCCTTATCTTTGCATATAATGTTTCACGTGAAACATTCGTGTGATTTATCCAGAAATGTGCCAGGCCGCTCGACCCGTAGCGCGTGGCTTGCCTGCGCCCGTATCTATGATACCAGCACCGATTGCACCAGGTTTGTGCCAAAATGATAGCCGAGCTCGCGATAGTCCTGGATTGACCACAGGGCCAGTTCGCAGCGTTTGCCGACTTCGATGCTGCCCACCTGATCCTGCAGCGCCAGGGCACGCGCGCCATTGATGGTGATCGCTGCCAGAGCCTCTTCGAGTGTCATGCCCATGGCGGACATGGCCAGTCCCAGGATCATCTGCAAGTTCTCGCAATAGGACGTGCCCGGATTGAAATCGGTGGCCAGGGCAACATGGAGGCCGCGATCAATCAGGCGCCGGGCTGAGGGATAGGGAGTGCGCAGGGTATAAGAGCAGCCGGGCAGGAGCGTGGCCACGACACCGGCCGCGCGCATAGCATCCAGGTCCTCATCGCTGGCATAATCCAGGTGATCGGCGGAGACCGCTCCCAGCTCTGCCGCCAGGCGTGCGCCGCCGGAGGGACTCAACTGATCGGCGTGAATCTTGAGCTGGTAGCCAAGCGCCTGCGCCTGGGTAAGGATGTGGCGGCACTCATCTACGCTAAACGCCTCGCGCTCGCAGAAGACATCGCAGAAACGCGCCAGCCCAACAAACGAGGGCAGCATCTCGTTGGTAACCAGGTCAACATAGGCGGCGCGCCGGTCTTTGTATTCTGCTGGCACGGTGTGCGCGCCAAGAAAAGTAGGTACCACGCGCAGGCGGTAGTGCCTGGGCGTGGTCGTCGTTTCGAGCGCACTCAGATTGTTGATGATATGTAGGCAGGCCTCTTCGGTCACTTTATCCAGGCCGTAGCCGGTCTTCACTTCGACGGTCGTTGTGCCATAGAGCCGCATCGTATCCAGCCGCGCGCTCGCCAGCTCCACCAGCCCTTCCGTGCTGGTACGGCGCGTGGCCTCGACCGTCGCTTGAATGCCGCGTCCCTGGGCCAGCAGATCTCCGTAGCTCACACCCGCGCGGCGCAGGTGAAACTCCTCTGCGCGGTCACCGGCAAACACCAGGTGCGTATGCGAATCAATCAGTCCCGGTGTGATGACGGCTCTCTGCGCGTCAACAATCGTGATCCCATCTTTATGGGTAGAGGTCGTTTGCTGGAACATCGGTTCAGCGTCATCGTCTGGTCCAATCCAGACGATCTCACCGTGCCGCACAGCCAGCGCGGCATCGGTGATCACTTGCAGCGGTCCGCTGCCACCAGGGATGGGCTGTTGTGCAACCGTGACAAGCTGCCCAATATTGCGAATGACAGTATTGGCCTGGATCTGCGGCTGCGATGGATCAGGTATCATGAAGCGGTCTCCCTCCCGAAGAAATCTCAGATATACCCCCCCTTTATAACATAAGCCCTGTAGCAGAGCAATCCCCTGGTTCGCGTAGGCTTTCAGGGCGCAGACGAGCGGCGCCCCTACACGAAATGTCAGACTCCACTCTCTCCTACAGATCCCTCCCTCTGGCTCGTCTGCCTTGTTTCGTGTAGGGGCGCCGCTCGTCTGCGCCCTGTTCTAATGCCGCCATCTCGCCCCCTCTGTCGGATCTCCGGGCGCACAACGGAGCATAGCCTTCCAGGGCTTGCTCTAGACAACTGGATTTGTTACACTGTTCAAAGACACCAGGACGCGCGGGGGCGAGAGGAAGGAGTATGTATGCGAGCAATCGATGATGGCAGCGATAAGTATGCTGCTGTCCTGCGTGAGCTACAGGTCTGGAGGCAGTTGCCTGAGAGCGATGTGTCACGCTTGCTGCGCGGCTACTTCCTGGTCACGGATGACTTTCGTGAAATGGAAGAGCAGGGCCTGCTGACAATGGCCTTTGTCGGCGATGAATATGTGATCAGCATGACGACCCTGGGGCGCCTCTGGCTCGAACAGTACAACGCGGATCACACGAACGAATAGCAGGGAGAATGACAATGCCCGAAGACAATGATGAGGCGTTACCATACGCCACTATTGGCACCGACGAGGCCAGGCAAATGATCGAGGCCGGAGCGCATGTCATCGATGTGCGGCGGCCCGATGAATGGACGCGTGGCCATATTCCACAGGCTGAACTTGTGACGATCAGCGGCGTCTATACCTTTGGCAAAGCGCTGCAAGACCTGCACCTGCCCGCCGATGAAGACGTAATCTTTGTCTGCGCATCGGGCCAGCGTAGCGCCATGGCCTCTGAAATCGCCTTGCTCCTCGGCCTGCGCAAAGTATCCAATCTCGCGAACGGCATGAACGGCTGGGCTGGCCGTGGTTACCCCGTGGAGCATTAAGGCGCAGGTAGGCGACGCCGCACACATATTTTGTTTCGTGTCATGAAAAGACTATCTGGGAGGAGATATCACTCATGCCCTTACTAGAAGGAAAAACGGCGCTTATTTTTGGTGTTGCCAACCATCGTTCCATCGGCTGGGCCATCGCGCAGGCGCTCTCCGCCGAGGGGGCACGCATCGCCCTGACATACCAGGAACGCATGGAGCGGTACGTGCGCGACCTCGTCAAGGATATTCCCAATACGCCCGTCATCGAGTGCGATGTCCAGGACGATCAACAGCTCGACACCGCCTTCACAAAGACGGCCGAGGCCTTCGATGGCGGACTGGATATCCTGATCCACTCCGTAGCCTTCGCACCCAAGCAGGAGATGGAGAATCCCTTCTGGCAGACGAGCCGCGCCGGCTTCCAGACCGCCCTGGATATCAGCGCTTACTCCCTGACTGCCCTGGCACGGCGCGCCGTCCCTCTGATGCAGGCGCGGGGCGGCGGCAATATCCTTACGTCGACCTACATGGCGAGCGAACGCGTGATGCCTAAATATAATGTGATGGCCGTGGCCAAGGCCGCCCTGGAGTGCAGCGTGCGCTACCTGGCCTATGAACTGGGCGAGTACAATATTCGCGTGAACGCTGTCTCCCCCGGCCCGCTCAACACGCTAGCGGCGCGCGGTGTCTCCGGCTTCACGACGATGCGCGATCATATGTCGGAGGTTGCACCCCTGCGCCGCAACATCGAGCAGAGCGAGGTGGGCGATGCCGCGCTCTTCCTGTGTAGCCCGATGGCGCGCGCGATTACCGGCGAGATCCTGTTCGTGGATGCCGGCTATAACATCATGGGTGGCTAAGGCATGGGTCTTTAGAATGAGCCGAAAAAGGGAGGAAAGTGTCACTTTCCTCCCTTTTTCGGCTCATTCTAAAGACCCATGCCTTATTGCCTTATTGATCGAGGCGGCGCACCAGAGGGGGCGGATTGGGTTCGCCACAGATGCTACAGTAGCGCGCGCTGGGTCGATTCATATGCCCGCAAGGCCAGGGGCGCAAGGGACCGGAATTGACCGATGGAATCGGTCCTGAGAACGATGATGGGCCACCCATGCCGTACACTGGCGGGGGCGGCGAGTATGGCTGCTGACCTGAAATCGGTGGCGCACCGAATGCACTCATATCATCCTGATGGTGCGGTATCGGCACCCGTTGCGGGGATGGGGCCGGCGGTTGCTGCATAGATGCTGGATGGGCCGGGACGAAGGGTCCAGCCACCGGGAACGCGGTGCCACCCACCGCACTTGGAGCCACGACACGCGCCTTACGCCTGCTACGCGCCATACCTACGACAATGAGCAGCAAGACCAGGATCACGAGGATAGCCAGGCCAACACTTATCAGCGGCCAGGGGATAGCCGCTGTCGTAGGTTGATTAGTGGAGGACTGCTTCGCTGGCGCCTGCTCGTGCTGCGCCTGCGTCCCGGCGTAGTTCTGGTAGGGCATGATGGCCTTGAACGTGGGATAGCGCGTAGCCAGAGATGAAAACTCCTGCTGCGACTTGTGCCAGTGGCCAGGCGCGTTGGAGGCGTAATCATTGAAGGCCTGACTCCAGGCCACCTGGAATGCTCCAGGCGTGGTATCCAGGTGTTGTGCCTGCACAAGCTGCCTGGCACTGTTGCTGGCCTGCAAGAAACTGGTGCCGCCGGGCGCGCCGAAGCTGACGATGCCTACCACACGTCCCTGGCTGTCCAGAGCCGGACCGCCGCTATCGCCCTGCTCGACATTGCCGCCGACCTGGATCACCTGCGACCCGGTGTCGGTCGTCTTCATGGAGCTGACGAAGATCCTATTGATCGACGAGGTGAGCAAGTTGGTGGCGTTATTACTCACATCTCCGTTGCCAGGGAAACCGATAATCGTCAGGTTATCCTGCTGCTGCACGGCGGATGAGTCGCCCAGTTGCACGCTGGCGGTGTCGTTCATATTGACATGAATGATGGCAACATCGCTCTGATTAACGGCGCTCTCCTGCTCAATGCGATCAACCGGGGCGTAGATCTGCGGCGGCACATCTTTCAACTGGGTAGCCGTCAGGGGACCCGTGTAGTCTGTGCTGAGATAGGCCCTGCTCAACGGCTGATCGAAGGTGGCATCCGAGGGTATCTGATTGTTGCTTAGCAACAGCACCATCTGATCTGCCGTGACCGGGCTCGCTGGCTTGATGTGCTGGTTGTAGTAGGCCGTCACATCGGGCGCCGCCGCTTTGATGAGCACTGTGGTCAACTCTTGATCCTGGGGAGGCCGCACCACGTGGTCAGCCGTCAAAATGTCGCCGTGCGCGCTGATGAAGGTGCCGGTACCCAGTGCGGCCAGCCCATAGCCGCTGCCTGTTCCCCCACCTTGCGGGAAGGTGACGCTCTGGGTGGCGGAAAAATGTACCGTAAGGTGACCGTTAAGAAAGGTGATAATGCGCACCACAGCGGGCTTCGCAATATCAACCGCCCGTACCGAAGGATCGCTGACATTGCCTCCCGGAGTACCATCGGCGCGTGTCGCTGCTGGACTCGCGATCATACCTATCATAAAAAGCAGACACACGAGGCCCAGCACCACCAGGAAGCGCGCACGTGCCTGGAACCTGTTTCGTCGCCTGTATATATGGATTTTTCTATGCATATGCAGTACCTACTCTTGAGTGTGGAGGGAGATTTTTCGCTTATGCTACACTCTCGTTATAAAAACACCTTTAGCTTTCAACGTATGAAACCCATAGAGATGAGATGCCAGTAAACACCCATCATTATAGCATACGAAAAAGATTATAACATACACAAAGATACATCCTTCGCGGAGGCTTACCGGACGCGGATCAGACCCCCTATATGTTTTTGGACCCCTATATGTTTACCGCCCGAATGTCATATTATAGAGTAGACCCTATACCCAGGCTTTAAAAACACACTTCGATAACTCTGTTGTTCACCGTACAGGTGAAAAGAAAGGAACGTATAATGGAACTTGGTATGATCGGCATCGGGCGCATGGGCGCGAATATGGCGCAGCGACTGCTGCGCGCGGGTCACACCGTCGTCGGGTACGCACGTCATGCGGAGGCTGTGCAGGCGCGCGTGAAGGATGGCTCTATTTCAAGCGGGGGCACATCGTTAGAAGATGTAGTCAGCAAGCTTTCTACGCCACGCATTATCTGGCTGATGGTCCCGGCCGCCTCGGTGGATGCCACGCTGGCGGAGCTGCTACCGCACCTCACCGAGGGCGATATTGTGGTTGATGGCGGCAATTCTTATTACCACGACGATATTCGCCGCGCCGCCGAACTCAAGCCACACGGCATCCACTATGTCGACGCCGGCACAAGCGGCGGCGTGTGGGGGCTTGAGCGCGGCTACTGTCTGATGATCGGCGGCGAAGATGAGGTCGTCAAGCACCTCGATCCGATCTTCTCCACTCTGGCGCCGGGCGTCAATGCAGCGTCACGCACGCCTGGACGCGAGAACGTCGGGGGTACCGCCGAGGAGGGCTACCTTCACTGCGGGCCGCACGGCGCCGGACACTTCGTCAAGATGGTTCACAATGGCATCGAGTACGGCCTCATGGCAGCCTACGCCGAGGGCCTGAACATCCTGCACCACGCCAATGTGGGCAAGAACCAGCAAAACATCGATGCCGAGACCGCGCCGCTGACCAACCCTGAGTACTACCAGTACGATCTGAACCTCGCCGATATCGCCGAACTCTGGCGGCGCGGCAGCGTTGTCGCCTCCTGGCTACTGGACCTGTCGGCCAGCGCGCTGCTCCAAAGCCCGCAGCTCTCCGATTTCTCCGGTCGCGTCTCGGATTCGGGCGAAGGGCGCTGGACTATCTCCGCCGCCATCGACGAATCGGTGCCCGCGCCTGTGCTGAGCACCGCGCTCTTCTCACGCTTTACCTCGCGCGGCGAAGCTGATTTCGCCAGCAAGCTGCTGTCCGCCATGCGCTACGGGTTCGGCGGCCACCTGGAGAAGCCCGAGGAGAAGAAGTAACCATGACGACGAATATGACCACGCTCACCCGGCGCCCTCAGTGGAGGGCGCTGGAAGAGCATTACCAGCAGGTGCGCGATCTCCACCTGCGCGCGCTCTTCGCCGGAGACGCGCAACGCGGCGAGCGCCTGACCCTCGAAGCCGCCGGGCTGTACCTGGACTATTCCAAGAATCGCGTTACCAACGAGACGCTGCGCCTGCTGCTAGACCTGGCCGAGAGTTCGGGCCTGCGCGCACGCATCGACGCTATGTTCGGGGGCCAGAAGATCAATGTCACTGAGAAGCGCGCCGTGCTGCACGTGGCCCTGCGCGCGCCGCGCGATCAATCGATCATCGTTGATGGCGAGGATGTGGTATCCCAGGTACACGCGGTGCTTGACAAGATGGCCAGCTTCTCCAACCGTGTGCGTAGCGGCGAATGGCAGGGGTATACCGGCAAGCGCATCCGCAACGTCATCAACATCGGCATCGGCGGCTCGGACCTTGGCCCGCATATGGCCTACGACGCCCTGCGCTACTATAGCGAGCGCGCTATGACCTTCCGCTTTGTCTCCAATATCGATGGCAACGAGTTTGTAGAGGCCACCCGCGATCTCGATCCGGCGGAGACGCTCTTTATCGTCTCCTCCAAAACCTTCACGACGCTGGAGACGCTGACCAACGCGCGCTCGGCCCGCGAGTGGTGCGTCAAGGCTCTGGGCAACGAGCAGGCAGTGGCAAAGCATTTCGTGGCCGTCTCAACGAACACGCAGGAGGTGCAGAAGTTCGGCATCGATACGACGAATATGTTCGAGTTCTGGGACTGGGTCGGCGGCCGCTACTCCTACGATTCGGCCATCGGCCTCTCCCTGATGCTCGCCATCGGACCCGACCACTTCCGCGCGATGCTGGCCGGCTTCCACGAAATGGACGAGCATTTCCGCACGGCGCCCTTTGAGCGCAACCTGCCGGTGCTGCTGGGCCTGCTGGGCATCTGGTACAACAACTTCTTCGGCGCGCAGACGGTGGCCGTCCTGCCCTACGACCACTACCTGGGACAACTGACCGCCTACCTGCAACAGCTCGATATGGAGAGCGACGGCAAGCATGTCGATCTGGAAGGCCGGCCAGTGGATTATCAGACCGGGCCGATCATCTGGGGGCAGCCGGGCACCAACGGCCAGCATGCCTTCTACCAGCTTATCCACCAGGGCACGAAGCTGATCCCCTGTGACTTCATCGGCTTC
>JBDTHH010000115.1:0-2623 GCA_039937055.1 Ktedonobacteraceae bacterium
ATCACAACCATGGGGACGCCGTGTATCCGCAGCACATGCATGTGAGGATGGGTACCCAATGATGGATTCTATCGAGAGAAACGCAACTACGCAAGAAGCGGGTACCCATAAGGGGCAGGAGGGCCAGGAGGACGCTTCAACAGGAGTATGGGAGGCTTTCTATCCTTACCAGGCCGCCAGCGGGTACGGGAGTGATGCTTTAGAGCAGCTCCTGGCGGAGACGCGCGAATATCTGACTCCACAGGACGTGGAGAAGATTCAGCGCGCCTACAACCTGGCAGATCGTGCGCACAAAGGGGCCTTGCGCAAGTCTGGTGAGCCATACATCGAGCATCCCCTGGCGGTAGCCCTCATCCTGACCACTATGCGCATTGATGCTGATGGTATCGTTGCGGCTCTATTGCATGATGTAGTGGAGGATACTGACTATACGCTGGATGAGGTGCGCGAGCAGTTTGGGCCAGCGGTCGCCATCGTTGTTGATGGGGTGACCAAGTTTGATGCTCTGGCCGGAAAATCCGGCCATCAGCCACTCCCTAAAGTGTCCCCCGATCAAAACGAAGATGCTGCGCGTGACCTGAAGCGTCGCCTGCGTTCGGAGACTGTACGCAAGATGTTGCTGGCAATGGCGGAAGATCCACGTGTGGTCGTGATTAAGCTGGCGGACCGTTTGCATAACATGCGCACCCTGGACGCGATGAACCCCGTCCAGCAACAGAACAAGGCGCGGGAGACCAGCGAAATATTCGCTCCCCTTGCCCGCCGCCTGGGTATGGTGCTCGTCCAGGCCGAACTGGAAGACCTCTCCTTCCGTTATCTGGAACCGGAGCGCTATGTGCGCCTGGCACATGAAGTAGAGGAGGAGCAACGCAGGCGTCAGCCCTATACCGATGCCGTCTGCCACGCTATGCAGGAGGAGATGGACCGGGCCGGTATTCGTGCTGAGGTGCGCGCCTGGCAAAAGCACCTGGCGAGTATCAATCGCAAACTCCAGCAGAGCGGCGGCGATGTCAGCCAACTGCACGACCTGATCTCCTTCCGCATCCTGGTGGACTCCGACCATGACTGCTACCTGGCCCTGGGCCACATTCATGCCCTGTGGCGCCCCAAGGACGGGCGCATCAAAGACTTCATCGCTACCCCCAAGCTGAATGGCTACCAGTCGCTGCACACAACGGTCTTCTGCCTGGACAACCGCCTGGCCGAGATCCAGATTCGCACGCACGATATGCAGCGCACCGCCGATTACGGCATCGCCAGCTACTGGTACTTAAGGGAGCGTGGCGGCTCTCGCCTCTCCTATCGCGAGATGATTGCCTGGATCGAACAACTACGCGAATGGCAGCGCGAGCTGCCGCAGAGCGCCGATGACTTCATCGAGGCTGTCAAAGGTGATATCTTCCAGGAGCAGATCTTCGTCTTCACGCCCAAAGGTGAGGTCAAGGATCTGCCGCGCGGCTCTACTCCGCTTGATATGGCGTACCGCATCCATAGCAATATCGGTGATCACTGCGCGGGCGCGCGCATCATCACCAACATGGCCGATACCGAGCGCCTGATCACGCGCCTGGTGCCGCTTGACTATGAACTCAAGAGCGGCGAGATCGTGGATATTGTAATCGACCGTGCGACCCACCCGACACGCGACTGGCTCGCCTTCGCGCGCACCCAGACTGCGCGCACGAAGATCCGGCGCTACCTGAAGACCTATGAGCGGGAGATCAACCTGCAACTGGGCCGCGAGCGCCTCGATCTTGCGCTCAAGGGCATAGGCGCGCAGGGGATCGGGGTCATCCATGATGCCGACCTCTCAACAATGACGGCGCTCAAAAAATATAAAGCGCCCGACGATATGTATGTGGCGCTGGGACGAGATGATCTCTCCGCCGAGACAGTGCTGGAGCAACTCACGCCCTTGCTGGGAGAGCGCGGCGTCCTTGTACCTCTCTCCCTGGAAGCGCGCACGGACGAGTACTACAACGGGGTTCCCATAGTGGAAGAGCTTTCCAGTGTGGATGCGTCGAAAAATGGCGCGCCTGAAGCCCCCACCTCCCAGGCAGAGCGGCGCCTGGCGGAGGAGAGCTTACTCCTGCCGGAGATCGTCATCAAGCTGGCCCATTGTTGCTGTCCCATCCCAGGAGATGCCATTGTAGGCTTCCTCAGCCCCAATAAAGGCATGATGGTTCACCGTGACGATTGTCGCACGCTGCGTCGCTATAGCGAGCGCCTGCGTGAACGCATCGTGGAGGTCAACTGGTCCCAGCTTAAGCCCCAGAACTACCTGGCCCCGATTACGATCGTGGCTCGTGATCGCGCGGGCCTTTTGCGCGATGTCGCGGCTGTGGTCTCCGATGCCGGTATCAATATGACGGCGGTGACAACGACGACTCATCCTTCTTTGCAAAAGGCCGTCATCACCACCACCATGGAGATTCAATCGGTAGACCAGATCGAGCGTGTCTTTAAACGCCTGCTCCAGGTGAAAAACGTGGTCAGCGTGACGCGCGACCTCGAACACCGCGTGATCTAATGCTCCTACGTATCACGCTTCGGGTGAATGGACCGGCTCAAGCGCGGTGACATACTGGCGGGCGCTCACCTCATCAGTGGCCAGAGCAAGGGC
>JBDTHH010000116.1:0-4251 GCA_039937055.1 Ktedonobacteraceae bacterium
CAGGTTCGGAAGCTTTAAAATTATAATACACCTCTGAACAAAGATTGCTGAAAAACAGGGCCGTGGGTGATAGCTAAACATCGCCCACGGCTTTTGTGCTGCTTATGACAAATCAAGGAACCGGGGGGGCGAGCGCGCCGGCGACCCACGGTTCTCTGTTTTGGTGGCCGGGCTTGTAAACGGCGCCCCTACGCTTAGGGTATCTCCTACACCGGGCGCGTTCCTTACAACATCTGGCGCGCTCCCCTACCTGTATTGTGAAAGGGGATGATCATGGTATTTCGCGCGCTTTCTCAGCGTTCTTTTGCCCTGCTGTGGAGCGGGCAAGTCATCTCCCGCCTGGGTGATAGCCTCTATATCATTGCGCTGGCCTGGTGGGTGCTGCAGAAAACTGGCTCGGCGACGGCGATGGGCCTTGTGCTGATCTGCTCCACGATTCCCATGCTCCTGTTTCTCTTGTTTGGAGGGGTAGCCGTCGATCGCTTGCCCCGTATTCGCCTGATGCTGACTTCCGACCTCATCCGTGGAGGCGTGGTGCTGCTGATCGCCTTCCTAGCCTTCCAGCAGTGGCTTGAACTCTGGCACATCTTTGTCTTGAGCGCCCTTTTTGGCGTTGTTGAGGCGTTTTTCGATCCAGCCTATAGAGCCGTTGTCCCAGATCTGGTGCCAATTGAGATGCTGCCGAGCGCCAACTCGCTGCGGAGCATCGGTCTACAAGCGGCGCAGATCATCGGTCCGGCCATTGGCGCGGGGATCATCGCGCTGGGTGGCACGTCGCTGGCCTTCGCCTTAGATGGGCTATCTTTTGGCATTTCGGCGGCCTGCGTGGTCGCGCTTCCCCATGTGCCGGCGCTGCTTCGTTCCGCTGAGAAAGATGCGGGTGTGCTTCAAGATATCCGCGCAGGGTTCAGTACTGTGCTGCATTCTCCCTGGCTGTGGATCACGCTGGTAATTGCCAGTGTGAGTACGATTTTCCTGATTGGCCCCGCTGAGGTCGCTCTGCCCCTGCTCGTGAAACAACGCTTTGGGACGCAGGTAGGCCTCTATGCGTTGCTCACCTCGCTTTCCGCGCTCGGTTCCGTCAGCGCGGCGTTCTGGCTTGGGCATTTCAAACGCCTGCGGAGGCGTGGACTGCTCACCTATGGCGCGTGGTTGCTGAGCAGCCTGATGCTGCTGGCCGTGGGCCTGCCTCTTCCCGTGGTCACAGTGTGCCTGGCGTTCTTCATCCAGGGTGCGGGCTTCACGACCTTAGGGCTGGCCTGGCTGAATACCCTGCAAGAGTGTGTGCCCGCTGACCTGCTGGGCCGCGTCGCCAGTATCGATTTTCTGGTCTCTTCCAGCCTGCTCCCCATCGGCTACGGGCTGGCGGGCATCGCCGCTGATCACCTGGGTGCCTCCCCGGTCTTTGTGCTTGGCGGAGCAACCTCTGCCAGCGTGATCGCGCTGGGCCTGCTGCACCCGGCTATTCGCGCAGTAGATTAGAGAGGGGTAGGAGCGCTGAAGGTAGAGGTGCGGAAGGTAGGGGCGCGGTTTACAAGCCCGCGCATCAGCCTGGCGAGAGGGTTTGTAAACCGCGCTCCTGCCTTCCAACTGCACTTGAAAGGAGCAGCCAGGATCTAGAGGATGGCGATACCCTGCGACGAGCCGGTGGCATACGTAAGCACGGCAACTGTTGTGCAGGCGGTGACGCCGCTGGTCTTGAGGGAACATGCCTCGATGTCACCGTTGTAAAGACCATCTACGAAGAGCGTTGAGCCGCGCTGGACGAAGGCTGTTGGGCTTTCTCCTCCCACGGCCAGGGGCGTTTCTTTCATGAATGCCATGCTGCCTGGTTTGCCTGGTTTGCCTGTGGTGACGCTATAGACACCCAGCATGCCGCTGACCTGTTCACCCTGGATCAGCAAATTATGCGTGCTATCAAAGGTGATAGCTGCGCCATCGGAGGCGGCGGGATTGGGATCTACAGCCGGACTGCCGTGCAGGAATTTCAGGGCGCCAGAGGACATGGTGTACTGGCCGCCCTGAGCCTGTGGCGGATTAAAGGTCGCCTGGCCCGTGAAGACATTGGTCACCAGACCTGAACGCGTGTATATGCTCTGTATGGCAATGGCATCCGGTTGGGCGATTTGACTCGCTACGGACCTCACAATGCTCATGCCTCCGTTGGTTGAGAGCTTCCATGTATCGATGGTCCCTGTGTTCTGATCTGTCGTCACCAGCCGGGTAGAGCTGGCGAGCGCGAACGAAATGTAGAGCTCAGAGGTAGGCACAGTCACAAGCGATGTCAGCACGCAGCCAGCGCCCAGCGAGTAGGACTCCAGGTCGATTCCGGGGCTGGAGACATAGGCGATGCGACCATTCTCAGCAATATGCACGTCGGCCGGTGCAGCACTAGAGATGTGGCTCGCCTCACTACCCAGCGCCCCCGTTGAGGGATCGATGGGGAAGCTATCAACAAAGCCGTTCTGGTCGCCGTACACCAGGCATGGCCCATGAGTGTGATTCGGCTCCGCGATGGCGATGCTTTGCGTTCCGTAATACGCGAATGAGCGGCAGCCATCGTTGGGGAAGTTGCCAACGAAGGTGAGGGGATTGCCGATTTTATAGACATCGATCGCGTCGGTGCAGGTGCCATCTTCAACGTAGAGGAAGTTGGTTCCCTTGAGATCGATCTGGCCCTGTTGGCGACTGACGGCAATGTGCTTGATGGTCTGGTGGGGGAATGCCATCAAGCTTGAAGGGCGGGATTGAGGATGCTGGTCCTGGCGCGCGGTAGCCCCGGCGGGCAGCGCTGTCATGATGAAGAGCAGCAGCAATGTCGCTCCAGTCAATACAGGGCGCAGGTAACGTGGGTGCATAATCCTTACCTTTCATGCCTTGCTTATAAACAAGCAAGTTCCGATTACAAAATACAAACTCTAGTGAGCAGAGCAACCTCTCGCAAGAGTAGCCTGTCAGTGTGAGGGTTGGGCCTCCACAAGATGGCCCTCTTGCCTTGTAAGCAACCTTCTTGTTCTTACAACTGCGTTCTGGCTCTAAAAGACAGTGTACCTATCTATCCAAATGCAGCACTTGTAACACAGCATATACTAAGGAATGGCTGACTTTTTGGAGAGAGGTATACTTTCTTTAGCGACGATTGTGCTTCTTCGATAGCCTGGGGGCGTGTTTTTCACTGTTTCTCGAAAGATCAATGTAGCGGGTGAATAGTGTGAACGCTCCCCTAGAGCACGCGGGATAGAATGGAGATCAGAACATGTCCAGGCGGTTTTTGTTGGTGGTAGGGATTCTTCTCGTCTTGAGTAGTGTCGGTCTGGTTCGGCCAGCCGGTGCCGCCTCAGCTCACCCTGGGGCTGTTCGAGCGGGTATCTCCTCCAAAGAATACCCTATTCCTACCACGAATAGTTATCCTGCTGGAATCACGGCAGGGCCAGATGGCAATCTCTGGTTCATAGAGGCCAATGGGGCTAAGATTGGTAGGATGACGCCAAAGGCGATATTTCAGGAGTATCCGGTCTCAACAGACAAATGTGCGCCAAACGATTGTGGGCTGGAAAATATCACGGTAGGACCGGATGGCAATCTCTGGTTTACCGAGACCCTTGGGAACAGAATTGGACGGATTACGCTTACGGGGGTGATCACTGAGTTTGTTATCCCGACCAGTTCTAGCTACCCTGAAGACATCACGGCAGGGCCTGATGGTAATCTCTGGTTTACCGAGAGTGATGGGAATAAAATTGGACGGATCACTCCCCTGGGAGTGATCACTGAATTCTTGTTGCCCGATCCCGGAAGTTATCCTAATTCTATTACGAAAGGACCCGACAAGGCGCTCTGGTTCACGGAATCTGGTGTCAACAAGATTGGGCGTATCACCTCACGTGGTGCCATCAGCGAGTATGTTGTCCCCCCCAGTTTACATGGTGCCATCAGTAAGTATGCTCGCCCCCCCCAGAATAGTGATCTAACAGGTATCGTCACCGGCCCGGATGGGAACCTGTGGTTCACTGAATTTAATGTCGGCAAAATTGGACGTATCACCAGGCACGGTGTCATTACCGAGTACCTTGTTCCATCACATTCCAGCGGTCCCAGTCCCTGTGGTATTACAGCAGGGCCTGACGGCAACCTGTGGTTCACTGAATTTTATGCAGATATGATTGGACGTATTACCCCCGATGGCGCAGTGACTGAGTTTCAACTCTCAGGAGGGTCCCTGCGGCACCAGCCGCGGTACGGCCTTGGTGG
>JBDTHH010000117.1:0-15264 GCA_039937055.1 Ktedonobacteraceae bacterium
CAATTTCATACAATCGGTAGCCGCTCTCTGGATCGATCTGCATTGGCCGCAGCACATTCAATGCGTCATAGTATCGCAACGTTTTTATCTATACCTGACTGAGGCGCGCAAATTCTCCAATCTTGAGCATAACCTTCCCTTTCTACACTTCTATAGAGAGCTTACATCCTCCCCTAAGGGGAGAGTCAAGGGATAAGTGCAACAGCTTCGCTCTTTGGCGTGAATTGGGGCAATTTCCTGGGCATGGTCATCGCGGCCCTGGCACTGCTGGTGATTGGCCTGATCCAGTTCCGCTCTGCCGATATCAAGCTAGGTTAACAATAGACAATGAGGATCACGGGAAAGGGTGTTTGTGTCTAAAAGGTGTTGGCAAATTGAGCCGGGTTTTGCTGTATCGATTGAGTTGGGCCAGCAGTAGTTCCAAAGACGGCTGCTGGCCCAACTCGTGTGATTCGATGGTTCGTTACACGTTCGTGTCTGGACGGTCCATCTGGTCTGGTTGATCTAATGTGGCCGGGTAATCCTCCTGGGCCGGGTGATCCAGTTGGTCCCGCCGAGTTTCGCCCTCGGCGGCAGGATTGAGGCCGACGGCCGCATCTGCGAAGACGGCTTCATCGGGCTGAGAATCGCGCTCGCGGAGCAACTGGTACAGGATAATGGCGCTGAATGTTCCCGTACCAATGCCGCCCAGAGCAAAGTTACCGATGTTGATGGTAAAGTTGCCGGCTCCCATGATGAGCGCAACTGCCACGGTAATTAGATTACGACTTCTGGTGAAATCAACCCTGCTCTGTACCCAGATGCGCCCGCCGGTGGCGGCGATCAGGCCGAAGAGGGCGAAGGCGAGTCCACCAATGACACCGATGGGAATGGTGCCGATCAACGCACCAAACTTGGGACAGAAGCCAAGCAGGATGGCCACAATAGCGGCGATCACAAAGACCAGGGTGGAATAGATGCGGCTGACGGCCATGGCCCCAATATTTTCGGCGTATGTCGTCACACCGGGTCCACCACCAAAGCCCGAGACGATGGTGGCAATGGCATCACCCAGGAAGGCGCGACCGAGATAGGGGTCCAGGTTACGCCCGGTCATCGCGCCCACGGCCTTGATGTGTCCCAGATTTTCCGCCACCAGGATGATAGCCACCGGCGCAACCAGTACCATGGCATTTGCCTGGAAGGTGGGTGCAGCGAAGCTTGGTAGACCGATCCATGCGGCATTTCCGACAGGTGAGAGGTCGATAGGCGTACCCAGGCCGAAGCCGTTAGCCAGGAGCAGGTAGACGAGGTAGCCAGCAACACCGCCAATGAGAATGGGCAGGCGGCGTAGTGGCCCAGGCGCATAGACGGCAACCAGCGCAAGAACCAGGAGGGTGAACAGCGCCATCCAGGTATCGAACGGCGTTTTGCTGGCATCTGCAACGGCTACCGGAGCCAGGTTGAGGCCGATAACGGCAACAATAACGCCGGTCACTGCTGGCGGCATCAATTTCTCAATCCAACGATAGCCGACAAACAAGACGATAACAGCAATAATAGCGTAGACAACGCCGCTGGCGATAATGCCGCCTAAGGCCACATCAATATGGAGGTTGGGTCCCTTGCCGCTATAGGCGGTGACGGCGATGACGACAGCGATGAAGGAAAAGCTCGAACCCAGGTAACTTGGTACATTCCCTCCTGTAACGAGGAAGAAAATAAGCGTACCGATGCCGGAAAAGAAGATAGCAGTATTGGGGTTGAAGCCCATCAAGATGGGGCCTAAGACGGTGGACCCGAACATGGCCAGCACATGCTGCAAGCCAACTAAGATGCTCTGTCCCCAGGGGAGTCTTTCATCGGGCGCAATCACGCCTTCGCTCTTCTGGGTCCAGCGTGGGAAGTATCCTCGCCGTGCGGTGGTGTCGGTGGTCGCCATACATGGTCCTCCTTACAAACAATGGATGAATACTGGAGAAAAATGGTGTGGGTGCGGAATACGAGGGTTAGTGTGTGTCGCTAGAGCCTCCTTTCCGTAGCTAGATTGATGTCAGGAGTGGATGCGAGGGATGTGTAAGCAATTATACCATGAGTCGGGGCGAAACTCCATATGCCTGCTTGTCAATTCAGTATTGAGCACCTGCTCCCCTGCCCTGGGTAGCTTGCATTCTGGCCTGCTTTGCTGTAGACTAGCGACTACATTCCCTGGTCTTGATCTACCTTCTTTCCTGCAGAAGACGGCCAGCCTGTTTTCAGGAGCAATCGTTGCTGCTCGCTTGTCCAGGGAACACGCGTCGCCGCCCCTGTGAAGACGAAAGTCGATTTCTGGTGGGGAAGTACCTTTATTCCGCCTTGTAGTGTAGGTATAATGCAATTCATGCGCAAGCAAGAGATCTTCACTGAGCGCTGGTGGGCAGAGACGGATATGCCGGTCCGTACAGTGTCGCACGCAGCTTTTCTCATCGATGGGCGTCTAACGATGCTGGAGATGTGCATACGCTTCCTGAGTGCCAGGCAGAAGATCTACATCACCGCCTGGGGCCTGACTCCTGAGATGTGTCTTGTGCGCGGGAAGCATAACCGCGCAGGCCCCGATGGCTCGCCGGAGCAGGAAGAGCTGCTGGCCTGGTTGCGCATGAAGGAGCTTGCGGAAGCGGACCTGCTCTTCTGGCAGGACTGCGATGAGATGACTGTTGCGCGAGTGCTGAGCTATGCCGTCGCTAAAGGTGTCGATGTGCGCGTCTTGCTCTGGAATACCTATACTCTGCCATTTCAGGCAAACCCCAAACAGGTCCGCGATACCCTTGAGCCGCTGGGTATCCGCTGTCTCCTTGATGATAGCCACATGGGCCTGCTCAATCATCCCCTGGAGGCCCATCATCAGAAAACGGCTGTGGTGGATGGGCGCTACGCCTTTGTGGGTGGCATCGATATGATGATTCAAAATGGTGGGGATTATGATCGTTGGGATACCAAGGGCCATCCCTTTCATTCGCTGCTACGTGTAGACAAAGATGGGAATATGCCGCATAGCTGGCATGATGTCCACTGTATGTTCGAGGGACCGGCTATCGCGGATGTCGAGCGCAATTTCCGCCAACGCTGGAATGGCCTGGTCAACCTGCACGAGATGGACCCACTGCTGATCCTGCCCGACCTTGACCCGCCGCCTACCGCGAATACGGCTCTGCCCATAAGGCGCGGCGGTGATAGCACACCCCTCATCCAGGTAACGCGTACCATCCCCAGAGGGACATACAGGTTTGCTTCCCAGGAGGGTATTGCGACTGTGCTCGAAACATATGAGAAGGCCTTTAGCCAGGCCCAGCGCTTCATCTATATCGAAAACCAGTACCTCTGGCGGCGTACGTTTCTGGGCATCGAGAATCCCGTCCTGGGTCTCCCTCACTCCGACATGGAGCATGTGCTGCAACTGCTCTCAGATGCGCTGGCACGCGGGGTAATGGTGCTGCTGTTGTTGCCTGATAATCCCAACGTGGGACGTGAGTTCACCGATGAAGGGCTGAAGTACCTCTGGGAGCAGGCGCCGCAAGCGGTGGAGCAGGGCCGGTTGCAGGCGTACACGCTGGGCTCATCGTTGCGGCAGGGTGAACACGTGCTCTATCGCTCTATTTATGTCCATTCCAAGGTCGCGATTGTGGATGATGCCTGGATCACGCTCGGCTCGGCCAATCTGAACAACCGGGGCATGCGCGATGATACCGAGATGAACGTAGCGCTGATGCAGCCTGAGATTGCCCAGGCGCTGCGTATCTTGCTGATGACGGAGCATCTGGGGGTCTGCGATGAGGACTCGCTCTTTCAAATCATCGAAGCCATGGCACGCGCGCAACATAGCCGTGAAGCCGGCAACCTCAAGCATTTCCTGCGGACATGGCTGCTGCCCCGGCTACGCCTGAAGCCAGGGGCATCTTCGCTGTACGCGGCGCACATGACAGGCGAGTTGGGAGATCTGTGGGTACGCCTGCAATCCCTGCTTGGTGACCCACTCAATGGGATGATGCTCTTCGCAAAGCAGGCCAAAGAGAATCTCCTGGCGATCAAGTCTTCTCAACCACTTACCGGTCATCTGCTTCCCTACATCCCCTACGAGCGGAGCGCCGACTATGGCATCAATGTACACGTTGTGAATGGCTGGCTAGACCTGCTCCCAGACGCGTAGCACAGCACTTCAGGCTCCGGTTCGCGTAGGGGTGATGGCTTGCCTCGCCCAATAGGTGTCAAGTGAAGAGAGCGGTAGCAAAAAGCAAGCCGTCGCCCCTACGCGAACCGGAGCGCATCTTCCATGTGGATGCGTCGCCTCTAACGGTGTGGTACAATATCAGCAGAGAAAAAACGCGTAGAAGGGTCAAGTGATGTCACCAGTGTTACTCATGCTTGCGAGCGTGATTGCATATATCTGTGGGTTAATAATTATCACGAAAGCCACGCCGTACTTGCTGTCGCATGCCTTAGACGAAGGCATATTCATGGGTGTTGCCGCCGCCGACGTGCTTGCGGGCCTGCTGATTTTCGGGGCCGTGGTGCTGCCGTTGGCACTCTTCAGCAACGGCACTGCGGCGGTATTTGGAGCCAGGTTCTTCGCCTTTGTGCTGCTCGCAGGTATCTTCATTGTCACCCTGCGTATGTCGCTGCGCAGCTTCCGCGCTCGTATAGGCACAGTCCGCCTCTCGCGTATTCTCGCGGGCAGCTACTGTCTCTTGCTGGCTATCGCGGCGCTATGCTGTATTCCGTTGCTGTTTCAGCCGATCGGATAGGAAGCCTGTCTCTTCCTGGTGAGTATCCTGCCGGCAGGGTACAGGAAAAACCTCTTCCCCTGTACCCTGTACACCATTATCGCTCACACAAAATGCTCAAACCAGCCCACAGTGCGACGCAGGCGGTCTACCCGCTGCTTTGGCGTGCTGAAGCCGGGCCAGTCCAGCATGTGGCTGGGTCCCGGATAGCGCACCAGCTCTACCATCTGCTTGCGCTTGCGTAGCGCGACAAAGAGTTGCATCGATTCCACGAAGGGGCAGCGCAGGTCGTTATCGGCGTGCAAGAGCAAAAGCGGTGTGGCGATGCGCTCCGCGAAGGTTAACGCGGAGCGCTCCCGCCTGAGGGCGTCGCGTTCCTGCTCTGTATCCCCGCCCATCGCCAGGTCGAACCAGAGTGTCTGATCCGACAGCAGGCTAACGCTGGCCAGGTTGCTGACGCCGTTGCGGCTCACGGCTGCCTTGAAGCGTGTGGTCTGTGTCACTGCCCAGTTTGTCATATAGCCGCCGTAGCTCAGTCCGCCGATGCCCAGCCGGGAGCCATCTACCGCCTCGGTGGCGATCACGTGGTCGATCCCGCTCAGCAGGTCGCGGAGGTCATCATTGCCCCAGTCGTGCAGAATCTTGCGGCAAAAGGCCTCTCCGTAGCCCTGGCTGCCCCGTGGGTTTGCCGCCAGCACCGCATAGCCGCGTCCCGCCAGCACCTGGAACTCGTGGACGTAGGCGTCGCCCCAGGCGCAGGATGGGCCACCATGAACCTCCAGGATCAATGGAGCCAGTGCGCCGTCAGCGAGCGCGGGCAGGTAGAGCCAGCCCTCGATTTCGAGACCATCGCTGCTCTGCCAGGTGAGACGTTTGGGGCGCACGAGCTGGTGGCTGCGCATGAATGGGTCGTTGACCCCGGTGAGCTTGCGCAGTTGCTCGCCGCTACCGTCGCTGCTCCAGATATCGCCAGGAGTGAACCAGTCGGCCCGCACCATGGCGATCGTTTGTCCATCTCTGCTCAAGTGCGGGCTGAGGTAGCGCCCGTTGCCGCTGGTCAATTGCGTCACCTGGCTCTGCTCGACATCCACGCGGTGCAGGTGGACCTGGCCACGCTCGTGGACGGTGATCAGCAGCGATTTGCCATCAGGATACCACTGTAGCCGACCCAGCCAGTCGAGGCGCAGCTCATCAATGATGGCCGCCTGGCAGGTAAAATCTTCGGTTGGTGGCGTCGTCAGGCGTGGAGCCTCGTTCCCCTGCGCCTTGACGACCCAGGGCGGCATGTTGCCGGTCTCGGTCTGGTCCGCCGTAAAGTAGTAGGCAATGGAGGCTCCATCCGGCGACCATGCTGGCCCCTGGGCCAGGCCCTCTTCAGGCGTGAGCCGGCGCATCTGCCCGCTCGCCAGCGTCAGTACCCACAGCGCCATGCTCACACTGAGATCGGGCTGCGGGCGGCGATTGGCGCAGAAGGCTACCTCTGTCCCGTCCGGAGACCAGCACGACTGCACCAGGTCCACCGGCTCAGAGGTCAGGCGTTGCTGTGGACCTTCCAGGGGCAGGAGCCAGAGCTGCTGGTGACGGCCTTGCCTGTAACCTTCCCCATCCCATTGCTCGTCCAGCCGGGTATAGATCATGACGCTATCGCCGGTGCTGGATGGCTCCTGGTCGTCGGCGGGCTTCCAGGCGCTATGCGCGAGCAGGGCCGCGCCATCGGGCCGCCAGGTGTAGTCGCTGACACCTTGTTTGAGCTGGCTCAACTGGCGTGGCTCGCCCCCGTTCATGGGCAGCAGGTGAATCTGGACCGTCCCGCTGCGATCGCTTAAAAAGGCCAGGCTGCGCCCGTCCGGCGACCAGCGTGGCGCGAAATCCAGCCTCTGGCGAGTCGTCACCTGGCGGGCGCTCTCGGCCCTGGTCTTATTCACAGGCACCAGCCAGATAGCGCTGCTCGTCGTGTTGGTCTCGCCGTCGCAGCTCTGCACGCTGAAAGCGATCAAGGCCCCATCTGGCGAGATCTGGGGATCGCCGGCAATCTGGAGGGCCAGCAGATCTTCGACGGTGACAGCGGGATGCGCGGGCGCCGGAGCGGCTGTCGTTGTGGCAGGCGCCTCCGTGGGTGCTTCTGGTGATGTAGGTGTTGCCACTGTTGCATCCGTAGTCGACTCTGCGGCCTCCGGCGTTGTGGGTGCTGACGTGGCCGGGATCTGGATGGTGGCCGCAGTATCGGGTACCGTCGTTTCTACCTCGGCCTGCTTATCGGGTACCGTCGTTTCGGCCTGCGTAGATGAGACGGGACGCGGTATCGTAGGACTATCTTCGTTCTCAATCATAGATATTACTCCAATCAGATGGTCTACTTATCATACTACTGCTATTCTACAATGTTACCATCCCCCAGGTTCCATGGTCGTCCTGGTATTCGTGGGTGCGAGGCGTCTTGCCAGCGAAGTTGTTGCCCCAGCGTGAACCCTTGCAAGACCCGGATGTGCAAGATCTATTTTGTGCTATCATAACAGTGACTGAATCATATTACCACGAAGCCGCCTGGAGGAGCGCCGCATGATTGTGAAAGATGTAATGACAACGAAACTGGTGACAGTGACGCCTGATGATACGTTGAGCCATGCCGCGAACCTGTTGAGGCAGTACCAGTTTCATCACCTGCCTGTTGTTCAGGCATCGGATACCTATAGCCAGCAGGGGCCGCTCTATTTTGAAGGCCTGCTCACCTCGCAGGATATTGATCTCGCGGTCGCGCTGGCCACGCAGGAGACGGGCGATGCGCCGCAGCGGCCCTGGCAGGAGCGCCGTGTCTCCGAGGTGATGCATCGCGCATCCATGCGGGTGACAACCACCACCAGCGTGGCGGCGGCGGCGCAGATCCTCGTCGAGCGCGGCCTGAACTGTTTGCCCGTTGTAGAGTACGAACAGGCGGAGGAGCGGACGCGTACCCTGCTTGTTGGCCTGCTGACGCGCAGCGATCTCCTGATCGCCCTGGCGCGCGCGCTGGGGGCGTTTGAGCCGGGCATGCAACTGGTGATCCCGCTCCCCCTGGGCAATCCTGCTCCTCTGGCGCATATGCTGCTGCTGGCAGCGGAACTGCATGTGCAGGTGCGCAGCATTATGGCGGCGCCTCTGGAAGGCGGCGTCCCCCACGTCGCGCTGGTGCGGCTGGGTACCATTAATCCGACTCCCCTGCTAATGCGCTTGCAGGAGGCGAACATCCAGTATATGTTCGCGGAACCACATATAGAAGGTGATGTTCATGGACACGCTTAGCGCTGCTGCTCGTTCCCGCGCACGCCTTATTTTCGATCCCCTGGAACTCCGCTACAATTTTGGCGCGCATCATCCGCTCCAGCCGGACCGCATGGTGGCTTTGATGGACCTGCTGGAGCAGACGGGTATGTGGCACAGCAGCGCTGAGGAGACCAGCCTGCCTTTACGTCCCGCGACACTCGCAGAATTGGGCCTGGCGCATACGCCGGACTATATCGCGGCTGTGCAGCGCCTGGGCGTGCCAGAGGCCGCGGGAGCCAGCGAAGAGGAGCGACAGGAGCGCGCAAAGCTGGCTTTAACATATGGCTTTGGCGATGGTGATACCCCCGCGTTACCTGATATGCACGAGGTATGCGCTGCTATCGCCGGGGGAACGCTGGTGGCGCTCAGTGCTGTCCTGGGTCTACCCGCAGGCGGGGCCTTCGACTCGGAAGAGGTACGCCCCTTGCATGTATTCCATCCGGGTGGGGGGCTGCACCATGCCTGGTCGAACCGTGCCTCCGGTTTCTGCATCTACAATGATGCCGCGGTAGCGATCGCGCACGTGTTGCGTGCCTCCGAGATGAAGGTGCTGTACATCGATTTCGATGCGCATCACGGCGATGGCGTGCAGCGCGCCTTCTACGACGACCCGCGTGTGATGACGATCTCGCTCCACGAGACGGGGCGCTATCTCTTTCCGGGCACAGGCGAAGTCCTGGAGCTTGGCAATGGCCTGGGCCGGGGCTACTCCGTCAATATGCCCCTGGAGCCATTCACCGAGGATGCCTCGTACATCGAGGTAATCGAGCACCTGCTGCCCCCCCTTGTAGTCTCCTTTGCCCCCGATGTGATCGTGAGCGAGCATGGCTGCGATACGCACGCCTGGGACCCATTGACGCATCTGGAACTGACGATGCGCGGCATCCAGGCGCAGGTCAAGATGGCTCATCACCTGGCGCATACATACTGTCAGGGCCGCTGGGTCGCCCTGGGCGGCGGAGGCTATGATCCGTACCGGGTGGTGCCGCGCGCCTGGAGTATGGTCTGGGCCGAGATGGCGGAGCTACCCCTGCCTGAGCGGTTGCCGGAGGCCTGGATCGCGCGCTGGCGGCCCGCCTGGCTCGCCATGGAGGAGCGAGAGATGGCGGCCCAGCAACTGATGGGCAAGGCGCCGGCCGAGACCGATTTTCCTGCCACCTTCCAGGACCGGCCCGGCGCTTTTCCTGCGCAGGAGCGGCAATGGGAGATCGCGCGCGCCAACCGCCGTACGGCCTCGCTGGTGCGTAGCCTCCTGGTCCCTCCCGAAGTGCGCCAGGCCTTCCCTGCCCTGCGCCAGCGTTCACCGCTCTCAGGTCTGTTCGATCTGCTGCATTTGCAGGGTAGCGCCACCCCTTCACGCAGCAAGACCCTTGAGACTCCGGCCGGCCCGGTCCTGCTGCGCGATTTCTGTCCGCCGTCGCTGGTTGAACGTTTGAAAGCCGACTCAGGCCTGTATGCCTTTGCTCGTCTTCCAGAGCGTGAGCATGCCCTGTTGCTGGGTATCTCCAGGCGCCCGGATTGCGCGTTGACCCTGGCACATACTCCCGCCGGCGATATCATCGGTGAGGTCACCGTTGCCCCAGGCGATACCTGGTGGGAGGGCTTGGAGAATGTATACGAGGTGGCCATTGAGGTCAGCGCCAACTGGCGCAGGCAGAAGATCGCGCGCCATATGCTGGCCTTCGCGCTCGAATTGGACGCGCTGGAGGACCTGATCCTTTTCGCGGTAGGCCTGGCCTGGCACTGGGATACCGAAGGCACGGGGATCTCCATCTATCGCTATCGTGAGATGATCGCGCGGCTCTTTGCGTCCCAGGGCTTCAAGGAGTATCCTACGACAGAGCCGAATATCGGCATGGAGCCGGCCAATATCTTCCTGGCGCGTGTGGGGAGCCGGGTTGACCCGCGCGTGGTCAGCCAGTTTTTCAACCGCATGCTCAGCTCGCCAAATCTAGCGGGCTTATAGTTATTTCACTAGAGGGTATGTGAGTTATGGATCTTGGGTTGGAAGGCAAGGTGGCGATCGTCACCGGAGCGAGCAGAGGCGTGGGCAGAGCGATAGCGCGCGGCCTGGTGGCGGAGGGCTGCCGCCTGGTGGGTGTTGCGCGTGGCCGCAAAGCGTTGGAGGAGGCCGCCGACGAGTTGCGCGCCGAGGGCGCACAGGTGCTGCCCATCGCCGCCGACCTGCTGGTTGCTCAGGATATCGAGCGCGTGGTCCAACTGACGATGCAGCGCTTTGGCCGCATCGATATCCTGGTCCATAGCGCCGGGGGAGCAAGAGGGCAGAATATCTTTGACACGAGCGCTGAAGACTGGCACGATGCCCTGGAGCTGAATGTGCTGGCCTTAAGCCATGCCGCCAGGCTGGTCGCGCCGATTATGAGCCAGCAGGGCGGCGGTCGTATCATTGCGATCTCGTCTATCTTCGGCCGTGAATCTGGCGGGCGCACGGCCTATAACGCCCTCAAGGCCGCCTCCATCAGCCTGACAAAATCGCTGGCGCGCCAGCTTGCGCCCAATAATATCCTGGTGAACAGCGTGGCCCCTGGTTCGCTGCTCTTCCCCGGCAGCTCGTGGGACCGCCGCAGGCAGGCCGACCCTGAGAACATCGAAGCGTTCGTGAAAAGCGATCTCCCGCTGGGACGTTTTGGTTCGCCTGAAGAGGTGGCCGCGATGGTGGTCTTCCTGGCCTCACCCCTGGCCTCGCTCGTGAGCGGCGCCTGCATCCCCGTCGATGGCGCACAATCGCGCTCGGCTATTTAAACCCATCTATGCTACGCAACGAAGATAAGAAATGGCTGAGAAAAAACTCATAGTGGCCAGGCGTTCTTTAGTTTCTGCTTAGAGCTGCTTACGGTAGAGCTTATATAGTGCAGAATGTCTTGTAATCTCTTTGAGAACACGCTATCCTAGCTTCAGTAGAAGAAAGCGAGGACATAACCCATGCAGCTACAGGAACGCACCCGGATAACAGCAAAATCACTTTCGGAGCATACCGATGGATTTCTGGCTCAACAAACACTCTCAGGTGACCAGCAGGCTTTCGAAGGCCTGGTCAACCGCTATCATACGGCCCTTTTCAACTTTATCTGTCATTTTCTGGGCGACTATGATCAAGCGTGCGATATCTTGCAGCAGGTGTTTCTCCAACTCTATATTTCTCTGCCGACCCTGCGTACCGGCGAGCCACTGAAGGCCTGGCTCTTCAGGGTCGCTCGCAATCGCTGCCTGGACGAACTGCGCCGCAAGCGCGCCATTCACTTCTCGGAACTGGAGACCGTCAGTGACGAGGATGAGATCTCCCCGCTAGCTGCTATGCCGGATACCGGGCCCTTGCCTGAAGACCTGGCCGAGCACCATGATATGCAAGATGCCCTGCGCCAGGCCATCGAGGGCTTACCGCCCAAGTTCCGCTCAGTGGTGCTGCTGCGCTATACCGCACAGTTGAGCTTTTCAGAGATCGGCCAGGTGCTTCACATGCCCGAAGCCACTGCCAAGACCTATTTCCAGCGCGCCAAGCCTCTTCTACGGACCGCCCTCAAAGACCGCTTACAGGTGACCATCACGGCTTAGATGCAGAGGAAATCGCTGTTTCCGATAAACTCTTGTGAAACTTCCCTCTTATCCGTTGCGTACTCTATAGCAGAGATAGGACGCACGGAGTAAGAGGGAGTTATTCATGTGGGATCACTATTATATCTTCCTGGCCAGCGATGATGTGCCGCCAGAGCAGCATGTGCTGCCGGATGAAAACCTGGTAGAGGACGAAGTTGATCAACTTTTCATGACCCGGCTACCTCAATTGAAGCCACCGCCGAAGTTGATTTCCCGCATTCTCTCTACTATTGCACACCTCCCCAGGTATGGCCCTGAGTCACCCGAAGCCGCTGAGCCATGGGACAATCAGAGATTGGATGGGCTGATCGTGCGCAAGGAGAAGCAAAATCCCTGCTAACTATATGCCAGGTACACGTTGAGCATAAAGAGGGGAGAGGGCGCAGTCTCCCGCGCCCTGCATTTTTAACAGAGAAGGCTATCGCTAGTTTAGATCCGTTCGCGCTACGCAATCTGTTCGCTCAGCTTGCCCGTGGTCACGAGCCAGCGGATAAATTCGAGGCGACGGTGCTCTGCGAGAGTCTGAAGACGCTCCTTTTCATCATGATCTTTGCGAAGCCGGCTCAAGCGGTGCATCTCGGCCTCCGCAAACCCGCCTTTACGCAGAATGTCACGATCTTCCTTGCGGTCCATGTGATCCTCCTTTTTCACTGGCGATAGTTACCCGGGTGCTATCAGCAACATGCGTTCAATTCGCTTGAGAAGTACATGCATAGGATATGGCTTCGGTAAGTGATCGAGGGTTGATCTCGCTTCTCCAGAGGTGAGCAGGCGCGCTCGCGCTGCTGTGTCGGAACTGGTGAGGAGTACGGGTGTCCTGGCGTGTATGCGGAGGTGCTGCAACACGTCCCAGCCGGTGACGCTTCCTGGAAGTTGAAGATCAAGCACTATAAGATCGGGGGTTGCGTGCCGGAGGGCCGCGATCGCCTGCTCTCCGCTGCTCGCTACTGTCACCATATAGCCATACGCAGTAAGAATGTCCGCTTCTAAGCTGGCGAGAGAGGCGTCGTCCTCAACCAGGAGGATGCGTCCCGTCGCCTCTGGCCCCTTGCCCTGTTTGTGAGCCGGGGAGGCAAGACGCGGGGCATGCTCCGCAGTTGTCTCGTGCAGTGCTCTCATTTCGCCGCCTCCTGGCAGGGTGTTCGCGCTTTCCTGGTCTTGCATAACAAACACATCCTGCTCTCGCAAGTCGCGGTAGTGAGAGAACATCTCTCTCATCACATTGTACCCGCACGTTCGTGATAATATTGTGAACAGGCAGGCCTTCTGTGTGAAGATTGTGTGAAAATAGGCGGCTAACTTTGAGAGAGAAATGAAGATGCGCTGCAAGCTCGGAACTTCCTGTGTGTTCTCTACGTTCTGCTAGTAGGACCTGTGCATTAGTGGCCAGAAAGCGAGATTTTTATGCTACGTAAGTATCACGTGATAAGCATCATCTGTATGAGTATAGCGCTGATATTGCTGGTCAGTTGTGGACAGAATGTTATCCCTGGCACGACGACTGTGGCTACAGCTACCACGCAGCCAGGGTCTTCAGCGACACCTATCACTACGAAGATGCCGGTCCCTGTAACCGCAACATCTTCCCCGGCGAAAACGCCAGCCCCCACCACGCCGTCAGGCTCTGTTACACTCAGCATCGAGCCAGCATCACCACGTACACATATGGTCCTGGTTGTGACGATAAGCAATCATACTGGTCAGACTATCTATTTCCCAGACCACCTGACGAACTGCACCGTCATCCTGTTAGAGCACCAGGCAGCGGGGAACTGGCAGCCCGTCAATCTCTGTAAATTAATGATCCTTACCAGGTTGCTCCCCCTCAACACACGCCAGGACCTCGCGGTGAAACTGCTTCCCTCGCTCAGCGCATGGGTGCCGGATCTCTATCGTGCCAGTATCAGGTATAGTTCATCTCCCAGACCAGCTTTGCCCACCACGGTGTATTCGGTGACGTTCACGATCAGCGCCTGATCTGAGACTTTGACGCTTCCTGCGAAAGGCGAGCCATATTGCATCCTATGGTCTTTTACGGTGCCCTAAAATGGGGTCAGCGTATCGAAAGGTGAAAAGTGTACGCTAAGCCCGAAAAACAGAGAAGCAGCCTGGAAAAGTGTACGCTAAGCCTGGCGAACAGGTGGACCCTTCACAGTCAAATCCCAAACATAATCCCCCGTCAGGTTGATATGCTCCCAGGAATTTCGGCTTCCAGGTGCGTGATCCGCACTTTGTCGGCATCACATCGGACATCTGGTAGATCGTTCTCCGAAAGCTTCTGCCCCACATGTGTCAATTGCTCGTGGAGTTCGGCACCACGTTCTGCCAAATACGTTTTCGCCTCCAGAGGAGCGCTCACCGGAGGCGTTCTCCCCTGGCGGAGTTCTTTCCAGGAAGCAGGTGGTAACAGATAGTCTTCCAATTGCCGATACTGATGACTTCCCTCGACCCAGAGATCGCCAGCGCAGCCTCAGTTATACAGCACATCGTATTCTTTGGTCAGAAATACACCGATAGGCCGAACAGAGAGCTGGTTTATCAAACAAAGTATTGCAATTGAAATACTACATTGACAATCATAGTACTGTGATGTATACTCCAACTACGAGGTGATGAGATGAGTGAAAACAAACTGACCTCCGACCTGCTGCGCGGACATACCGATACGATGATTTTACGGCTCTTATCGGAAGCTGACCGCTACGGCTACGAGATTGTCAAACTGATTGCCGAGCGCTCGGGTGGTGAATATGAATTAAAGGAAGCCACGATGTACTCCAGCGTCCGGCGGCTTGAGGTGGACGGGGATATCGAATGGTATTGGGGCGATGAATCTCAAGGCGGAAGGCGGAAATACTTCCGGATTACTGAAAAAGGGAAAGCAACGTACGATCGCAACAAAAGCAACTGGGAGTACGCGAAGCGCGTGCTAGATAACCTCTTGTAAAGGAAAGGTGTTGGTATGAATGAGCAATTGACCAACTATGTCAACGGCGTTTTTGCTCCCTACGAGGGGGTAAAAAGCGCTACCGAATTAAAGGCTGATCTGCTCTCCGATTTGCAGGAGCGCTTCCGTGAACTGAAAGCCGAGGGCAAGGATGATGAAACCGCCTTGACCATGACCATTGAGAGTATCGGCGACATTGAGCAAACCGTCCAGGAGGTCGCCAACCTCTCCCGTTCGCTGGAGCGGCAGGTGGTCATCAACTGTGGCGCAAGCAATTTGCCAAAGAGCGACTTTGCGGGCGTGATCGCGCAGCAAGGGAATTTTAAAGCGAGCGCGTTGCGCGGCTCTGACTTTACGGGCGCAGACTTAACCGGGAGCTCGTTTCGGGGGAGTGACGTACGTGAAACCAATTTTGCTGGCGCAAATCTGACCGATTGCGACTTCTCCACCCTTGACCTTGCGGATGCGAACTTCCGTGAAGCCATCCTTGTGCGCACCAACTTCAGCGCGTCGGGGCTGGTCGGAGCAAAATTCATCGGAGTCAAGCTGACTGATGTCACCTTGACGAAGACTGACCTGCGAAAAACAACCTTTGAAAGTTGTACCTTTCTCGGCGTGAATTTCACATATTCCGACCTGCGCGGACTGCGACTTGATGGGCAG
>JBDTHH010000118.1:0-4014 GCA_039937055.1 Ktedonobacteraceae bacterium
ATCCAGGGGTCCACCGACGTGCCGACGCTCTACGACCTGCTCGCGGGCTACATGCCGCAGCCAGCCGCTATCGTCGAAGCGGAGCCACAGAGCGAGAACGCGCCGACGGGAACCACCTGGGGTCAGCAGGTCGATCACAAGACGAACGTTGAGTCTCAGCAGACGCTCAAAGAGTACATCGACACGGCGGGGCAGAAGCTGGGCTGGTGGTCAAACATGCCGGCCTACATTCGCAGCCTGCTCCAGGCCTGGTACGGACCGGCGGCAGACGAGGAAGATGGCAATTGCAGTTATCGCGCGCTGCCCAAGATCATCGGCGACCACTCGCACCTGGTGACCAGCTACGCCATGCTGGATGGCAGGGTGCGCGGCTATTTCCTCTTCGGCCAGAATCCCGCCGCCGGCAGCACAAACTCGCGTATGCAGCGCAAGGCGCTGGAGCAGTTGGACTGGATGGTTGTGCGCGACCTCTACGAGGTGGAGTCGGCGGCCTTCTGGTACAAGCAACCGGGCTTTGGCCCACGGACGGAGCCGGTTGACTCCAGCAAGATCAAGACAGAGATCTTTCTCCTGCCCGCCGCCGCCTCGACCGAAAAAGCCGGCAGCTTCACCAACACACAGCGCCTGCTGCAATGGCGCGACAAGGCCGTTGATCCACCGGGAGACGCGCGCTCGGACCTGTGGTTCGTCTACCACCTCGGCAAACGCCTGAAAGAACTCTACGCGGATAGCCAGGCGCCGGGCAATCAGGGTATTCAAGCTTTAACATGGGACTATGACCGGGACGAACCGGAACCAGATTCGCGCATCCTCGATGAGCCGGATGCGCTGCTGGTTCTCAAGGAGATCAACGGCTACTACACACACAAACCCGTTGAGGACGGCGAGACAGGGGCACAGCACAAATATACCTTGCGCGACGCGCCGCACGTGCCAATGTTTAGCGCGCTTAAATCCGATGGCAGCACGGCGTGTGGCTCGTGGATCTATAGCGGGGTCTATCCAGAGCCAGGCAACAATCGCGCCGCCTCGCGTGTCGCCGATGGCAGCTATACCTTCCTGCAATGGGGCTACTCGTGGCCGGCCAACCGGCGCATCCTCTACAACCGCGCCTCGGCCGATCCAGAGGGTCGCCCATGGTCAGAGCGCAAGAAATATGTCTGGTGGGACGAGGCACAACAAAAGTGGACAGGCTTCGATGTACCAGACTTCCCAGTTGGCAAGCCACCGACGTTCACACCGCAGCCAGGGGCCAGCGGCATAGACGCGCATTCGGGGAGCGACCCGTTTATTATGAAGCCCGACGGCAAGGGCTGGCTCTACGCGCCGAAGGGGCTGAAAGATGGACCGTTGCCGGCGCACTATGAAGCGGCGGAATCGCCGGTCCACAACGCGCTCTACCACCAGCAGAGCAATCCGGCGGCGAAGTACTTCCGCGACCGGCCGGATAACCGGTTGGCCGCTGTAGGCGATGTGCGCTATCCCGTCGTCATCACCACCTACCGGCTGACCGAGCATCACGTCAGCGGGCCGATGACGCGCTGGATGCCCTGGCTGAACGCGCTCCAGCCCACGCTCTTCGCCGAAATGAGTCCCGAACTGGCGCAGGAGCGCGGAATCATGCACGGCACCTGGGTAATTATCGACACGCCGCGCGGGGAGATCGAGGCGCGGGCTATGGTCACGCGGCGCCTGCAGCCGCTGCGCGTGGGTGGGCGCACAGTCCACCAGATCGGGCTGCCATTCCACTGGGGCTTCCAGGGGAAAAGCACCGGCAGTATCACCAACGACCTGGCGCACATGGTGCTGGAGCCAAACGTCAGTATTGAAGAGGCCAAGGCGTTTACCTGCAATGTGCGCCCTGGACGCCTGCCATAAAGGAGCAGCACGATGGGGGTTGAACTTTCAAACCTGCCGGGGCTGGTGCAGAGGATGCTCGCGCCGATGCGCAAAGAGACACCTCTGCCATCACAGCCGGCGCTGGGCTTTTTCACCGATACCAGCCTCTGCATTGGCTGCAAAGCCTGCGAGGTAGCCTGCAAGCAGTGGAACCAGCTCCCGGCCAGCGAGCCTGCCTGGACCGGGACGAGCTATGACAACACGGGGGCGTTGAGCGCGATCACCTGGCGGCACGTGGAGTTCGTTGAGCAGATCGACAGGCCACCCTCGCTGCCGCTGTTCGAGGACCGCATAGCCGCGGCCAGGAGCAACGGCACGATTGAGCAGCCACCTCCCGGCACAGCACTGCCCTTCTTCAACAGCGACCGCTGGCTGATGATGAGCGACGTGTGCAAGCACTGCGCCAACGCGCCCTGCCACGAGGCCTGTCCCACAGGCGCCATCATTCGCACCGAGTTCGACACGGTCTATGTGCAGCAGGATATATGTAACGGTTGCGGCTACTGTATCATTGCCTGCCCCTTTGGGGTGATCGCGCGCGACGAGCTGGGCGACCACAAAGCGCACAAATGCACGCTGTGTTACGACCGCCTGAAGGACGGAATGGAGCCGGCATGCGCCAAATCCTGTCCGACAGACTCTATCGTCTTTGGCGAGGTGGCACATCTCAAGGAGCAGGCACGCGCGCGCCTGGGCCTGCTGCGCGAACGGGGCATGAGCGAGGCCCGGCTCTACGGCGTGGATGAGACGATCCTTGATGGCGGGCTGAACTCGTTCTTCCTCCTGCTCGATGAGCCGGCGGTATACAACCTGCCGGAGAATCCGCAGCGACCCTCCAACAATGTCGCTCCGGCCTCCTTCTGGACGATCATGGCGGCGGCGGTCCTGGGTGTGGCGGGCATCATCTTTTTCAGGGAATGAGAATACGTCAGGAAGGTAACGTATGGCGGAAAATAGCTTTTTAGGAACGCAGCTTGCTACCCCTCTGCGGGACGTGGTTACACGCGCGCCTACACTCGATGCGCTGGTTGAGCAACTGGCGACGTTCAGCACAGGCTACACACCGGATACAGCACGCGAACTGCAAGAAACTACCTATTACGACTACCCTGTACTCAAAGCGCCGTTCTGGGGCTGGGAGATCACCTGGTATTTCTTTTTTGGCGGTCTGGCTGCCGGCTGCTACGTGATCGCCAGCATGGCAGCGTTTTTCGGCTCGCGCGAAGATCGCGCGGCGTTGCGCACAGGCTACTACCTCTCGCTGCTGGCGCTCCTACCCTGCCCGCTGCTGCTCATCAAAGATCTGGGGCGCCCTGAACGCTTCCTGCATATGCTACGCATGTTCAAAGTAAAATCGCCAATGTCAATGGGCATCTGGGGGCTGCTGAGCTTCTCGCTCTTCAGCGGCATCACGGCCGTGAACCAGGCGGCGCGAGATGGCCTGCTGGGCCGCTGGTGGGGCGCGCGTCTGTTGGCGGCGCTGCCGCAGCGGTTGCTGGCCCTGCCGGGGTCGGCGCTGGGCGTCTTCCTGGGCGGCTATACTGGCGTGCTGCTGACGGCGACCAGCGTGCCGCTGTGGTCGCGCAGCAAGCTGCTGGGCGGCATATTTGTGGCCTCAGCGACATCCACCAGCTCGGCGCTGCTCTCCCTGGCGCTGCGCCTGAGCGGGGCGCCCGCGAGAACGCTGCATAAGCTGGAGCGCCTGGAATGGGCCGCGCTGCTGCTGGAAATGCTGGGCCTGCTGGCGTTCCTGCGCGGCTCTGGACGGGCGGCGCGCCCACTGGTGGGCGCAGGTCCGGGCGAGCATGGCAGCACCTTCTGGTGCTTCGTCTTCGGCAGCGGCATGTTCGTACCCTGGCTACTACAGACGGGCACATTGCTGGGCAGCAAGCACTCGCCACGCCGGAAGCACGGCGGCCTAGGCATCGTCATCTCGCTGCTAGTGCTGCTGGGTGGCTACCTCCTGCGCCGCACGCTGATCGAGGCGGGCCACACGTCAAGCCGGGACGCGCGTACGACGCTGTGGAACGCGAGACGATAAGGGATGAGCAAGGCATCCCCCAATAGGCGTCAAGTTAAGCCAGGAACACGCGGACATGGGGCATCGCCGTAGCG
>JBDTHH010000119.1:0-16230 GCA_039937055.1 Ktedonobacteraceae bacterium
TTCAGGGCCTCGCACATCTCACGCAGCGGGACATCGCCCTCACCGAGCAAGCAATAGGTCCAGGCACCCGGATCGCTGGTGCTCAGGCGACTATCCTTGATATGAACATACGCAATAGCATCGCCCAGCAGGGCCAGCGTCTGGCTGGGCGCCTCGCCAAAGCGGTAGGTATGGTGCATATCCCAGAGCACTTTGATGGCGGGAGAAGCCGTCGCCTGCAACAATGCCCGCACATCCTCGCTATTTGTCCAGGCATCGTGCGTTTCGAGGATAACAGTCACACCGCGTTCAGCGCCATAGTCAGCGAGGGCATGAAGCACTGCGGCGGCTGAGTCAAGCAGAGAGGTGCGCGTGGTATTCGCGGGCACCTCTCCACCAAAGACGCGCAAAAAAGGGGCGCCAATGTCGGCCGCCATATCCAGCATACGCTGACCAGCCTCAATCGTCGCCGCGCGCTCTTTCGGCTCTTGCTGCACTACCCTGCACGAGGAGTCCAGACAGGCTACTTCGATACCATGAGCGGCGGGTACCTCGCGTAGCCTGTGGCGTCTATCCGCAGAGACGTCAGGCTCGATAATAGCACCGTCTGCTAATCGCCATTCGATCGCCGCGTAGCCGTAGCCCTTCGCTGCGCGCACCGCCTCTTCGATAGTCCAGCCGGGGCAGGCCAGAGAGGTATAGGTCAGTTTCATCGTTATCCTTTCACACTGCCAGCGGTCAGACCGCCAATCAGGTATTTCTGAAAGACCAGATACAAAATGACGACCGGTAATCCACTCACGAGAGCCGCGCTCATCAACTGGCCGTAGAGTGGCAATGCCCCACCTTCCTGGGAGGCGCTAAAGACCTGCAACTGCACACCTACCGTCTGCGTCTCTGGCGAAGTCAGCACGCTGGCAAAGAGCACATCGTTCCAACCGGTCAAAAATGCAAAGACCAGCGCGACGACCAGGCCCGGTAACGCCAGTGGCACCACAATGCGCCAGAGCGTTTGTAGTCGTGTGGCCCCATCGATCATGGCCGCTTCCTCGATATCGAGAGGAATATTCGCCAGATACGTGATCAGCAGCCAGGTAGCGAAAGGCAGTGAGAAGGTCAAATACGTAATGATTACCCCGGTATACGTTCCCACCAGTTCCACATGGATAAAACTCTGTATAGAGATAAAAAGCACAAAAAGTGGCAGCAAGAGCATAACTCCTGGGATAGCTTGCAGGCCAACGAGAGCATACAGATAGGCCACGCGACCACGAAAACTGAAGCGCGTTATCACATACGCTGCCCCAACAGCCAGGAAGACTGCGATGGTACTGGCAGTCATCGAGATCACGATGCTATTCACCAAACCCTGGCCCAGGTCGATCGTGGACCATATCTGCACATAATTCTCAAAAGCCCAGTGGGATGGCAACAACTGCCCAGTATTAATCTCGCTATCCGGCGTCACAGAGAGCAGGAGCATATACACGACAGGGATCAAGACAAAGGTAGCGAGCACAATGATCAGAAAGAACCGCACCCATGGTGGTACAATCTCCTGTGATTTGTAGTGACGTTTCATGCTGCTTTCACCTCACTCAAACGCAAAGAGCGAATATAGAGGAAACCAGGGATTAACACAATAATCAATGTCAAAACAGACATAGCGGCTCCAGCGCCAAAATTAAAGAGCTGAAACGAAGAGATATAGATATTCAGAGGGAGTACATCAGCCTCGGCAGGAGGGGGCGTACCAAACATGACAAAAGGCAGGGTAAAATTATTCAGGTGATTGAGCGTCGAAAGAAGCACGGCAAGCGCCAGTGTGGAGCGCAAGTGGGGCAAAATGATATGCCGTACCTTCTGGCGAAAATTTGCCCCATCCACTGCGGCCGCGTCATAGACCTCAGCGGGAAGAGATTGCAAGCCGGCCAGGGTGATCATATACAGAAACGGCCATGAGGCCCAGGTATCAGCTATCACCATCGCCCAGAAACTATTCGAGCCGAGCAGCCAGTAGGTATTGATGTTAGCGACATGGATTGCTGCCAGAAAGCGATCAACCAGGCCCGTTCCGTTTAAGAACATCATGCGCCAGATGAGCGCAGTCACAAACGTAGGGATGACATAGGGGATCAAATAGAGCACACGCACAATGGCACGTCCGCGATATGGCGTATTCACCGTCAGAGCAGCCAGGATGCCGATAGGCAGGATCAGCAGAGTCGTGAGCACCGAAAAGCCAAGGCTGACGCCCAGTGAGGCGACCATTGAGGTACCAACCGCGCTCCCATTGGTGAGCGTAGCAATATAGTTGCTGAATCCCACCCAGGGAGCTTGTAGCCAGTGACGCAAGCTATATTGGTCAAGATTGAGAAAGCTGATATAGAAAGCCGTCAGAAAAGGAATGCCAATCACCACGAGAAGCAACACGAGGCCTGGCCAGAGCAACCACATAGGGCGGCGGCTCCCAGCGCGCTTGCGGAACCGGCCCGACTTCAGCGCAGCAACGGGTGTGTGCATCGGGGCTGACACTTTTTTGGGCGTAGAACTGATGGACATACCTACCGCCTTTTCGGTTGCGGGATGCGCCCGGTGCAGGACGCATCCTGGCTGACATCTATGAGCAGATGTGCTTTCACTTCCGCTCTGGCAAGCCACTCAATCGCTGCCTGGCTTGCCAGAGCGGAGAAGAGGGGTCTCTACTTCAGAGAACTTTGAATTTGCTGGTTTGCCTGATCCAACAATGGCTGGATCAGAGACGGTCTATACTGATTCGTCGCGACGGAATTGGCCAGTTTGGAACAGACCCCAGCCATGGAAACCTGGATAGAAGCCCAGGAGCCAGAGAACGGCGTCGGCGTGGCTCCGGCCTCTGCTTGCAGAAAAGCGGCGGTCTGAGGATTCTGGCTGGCGAGCTGATTGGCAGCCGTGACATTGGCTGGGAGATCCCCAAAGGTTTTGTGCCAGTCGATCTGATGCTGCGTATCAGTGATCAGGTTAATAAATTTCAAGGCCAGGTCTTTCACGGTGGTATAACTCGCGATAGCCAGCATCTGGCCTGAGACAATGGAGGTAGCGGCAATGCCGTTGGCGGGCCGTTGCTGCATCCCATAGGGGACAGTCGGCATGGGAGCAAAGGCATAGTGATCAGCCATGCTTGACTTATTGAGGGTGGGAATGATCGATGTGGAGATCATCATCTGCATACCCACCTTGCCACTGGCAAAGGCGCGCGTGGCATCCCCCAATTTCCAGGACATGGCATTTGGATCGGAGATTTTGTATTTAGTGGCCCAATCAAACCAGAATTGTAAGGATTGCTGCGCCTCAGGAGTGTTCAACTGGGCTGTTTTGAGATCGGGAGAAAGAAAATCCTTGCCTAACTGTTTGCTTAAGGTCCAGATAATCTTCCACGTATCAAATGAATCTGAAGGGTCCATCTCCGCTCCATAAATCCCCGCCGAGGGTTGCGTGATCTTCTGGGCATCCTGAACAAAATCGGTCCAGGTCGTAGGGGGAGCAGTGATGCCTGCCCTTTGGAAGAGATCCTTGTTATAGACCATAGCAAAGGGAGCCATGATCCAGGGAATGCCAATGGTCTGATCAGGCGTAATGCCCGACATGGTGAGCTGTTGGGGAAAGAATTTGCTCTTCCCACCGACCTGTTGCCAATCAGTAGCGCTCAGCGTGAGGAACCCTTTCGTCGCTTGAGCGGTAGGCACAAATGTTGTTCCCAGGCTAAAGATGTCGGGGCCACTGCCGCTGACAACGGCGGTTTGCAGTTTGGTCTGTTCCTGACTTGTGCTACTATAGGTATCCCAGGAAATGGTAGCCCCGGTGAGTGTGTGAAATTCCGCCCCGATGTGCTGCATCCACTGTTTCTGTTGGGTAGGATACGTGGTATTGACACCGACTAGCACATGGAGCGTCTGGCTTGTCGTATTGGTAGGAGAGGCTCCGTTCCCGCATGCGGTCAACATGAACAATAACACGATACTCAACAATGAATACAGGCGAGTGCTTCGCAGATAGATTTTCACTGCTTTGTCTCCTTTGCTTTTTCCTTGCAAACGATATTTCCAGGAGAGCACCATTGCTCCTTCAAATACGCCCTCTATGTAATACCTCTCTCTTTCTTGCTCCTTTCGTTGGCGATTCATGAGCGCACAACTGGTCTGGCTTACAACAGTATATGTATGTATATCGATACGATTGTTGCCAGGTGACGACGTACGATGGTCGCGTTAGAAAAACGGCCCTGAAGGTTCCGGATGAGAGCCACAGGACTCACGTATCCGCAGATCAAAGCTAAGCATAATGTTTTGCGCTGGGAGAGGATCGCTGGCAGCAAACTGCTCCAGGAGAAGGTGGGCGGCTATTTTTCCTGCCTCAGCAACTGGATGAGCGAGTGATGTGAGCGCTGGCGCCATGTGGGTGGTAAAGGGAGTATCACCCACATTAACCAGGGCAATCTCCTGTGGAACGCGAATCCCCGCGTAATAGAGTGCCCTTACTGTACCTATGGCCATCTCATCATTGGCGATAAAGAGAGCCGTCGGCAATTTGCTCTTTATCCCCGCCTGCTTGAGGAGCCGCAAAGTCGCTTCGTACCCTCCTTGATAGGTATAATTGCCATCACACGACCAGTCAGGCGATGGCGAGATCCCCTGTTCCGCCAGTGCCTGTTGCCAGCCCTGGTGGCGGTCGAAAGCGCTCTGCCAGCGCGGCAAACCCTGAAGAGGTCCGCTAATCGTCCCAATAGACGTATGTCCCAGGCTGAGTAGATGCTTTGTTGCCAGGTAGCCTGCTTCCCAATCATTCCAATGAATCTGGTTGAGAGTGCCGTCTTGTGCCAGAGGCCGATTGATGACGACAAAGGGCATGCCAGCCTCTTTGAGTCGCACAAGATGGGCAGACTCTGAAACAGAGGTCATCGATACAAAGATAAGCCCATCAACCTGGCGATCCTGCAACGCTGTAATCGCTTGCATTTCGCTTTCGATATCGGGAGTATCAGCCAGGAAGATCGTATAGCCCTCTGGGCGCAGAACGGTCTGCACACTTCTGATGGCGTGGATAAACAGGTGGTCAACGACTGAGGTGAAAACCATGCCCACCGTTGCCGTCCGTTGGTGTACCATACTTCTGGCGATGGCGCTTGGGCGGTACTGGAGTTCCTGCGCAGCTTGCAAAACGCGTTCGCGTTTACCCGCGCTGACATAGTGAGAATTCCCGTTTAAGATTTGCGAAACGGTACTGACAGAGACCTGGGCCCGTTGAGCGACACTGCGTATGGTCACCATCTTGCGGCGCATCAGAAGCTCCCTCCATTTTTCCGCATGCCAGGAGATACAAAAACGTTTTTGAAAAACGTTTTTCAAAGTATAGCAGGCGTGATACTGGCTGTCAAGGGATGCCAAAATCGGCGCCAGAGCTTCTCATGGGAGAAATTCGATGCGTGCAACCCCCGTCTAGCAGGTGACACCTCCACATCTTTGTGACTGGTCAGGCAGCATGAAATACGGGTATATTTGCAGAGGCCTGGAGATACAATGTATGGCGTTGTTCTCGATACGTGTTTACATGTGTGAAAAGGAATATCCTATGTTGACAATTCCCTCTGCTCCTCTTCAGCGATGCGCGCTTCTGGTTGTGTTGCTAGCCGCGCTGTTCTTCTTCGTTGTGCCGCCAGGAGTCCAGGCCCAGATGACTACCCATCGGGGGCTGACACATCCCGCGAGGCTCCTCACCTCGACGTTTCAGGGTGAAGATCTGGGAGGGAGCTGGCGTGATTTGGAGTCTCCCACTACCGCAGTCAGTTGGGGAGCGGGACGTGTGGATCAGTTTGAGGTGGGAGAAGATGGGCAACTCTATCACTACTGGCTGGATCCCTCCCCTCATCTAGAAGCCTGGGGCGGCAACTGGGCTGGGGCCTATGGGTATAATCCCGCTCATCCTGTTGCGCTCTCCTGGGGCGCTCCGCGCCTGGATGTCTTTCTGGTAGGGCAGAATGGTCGGTTGTATCACTACTGGCAAGGCGGTGGCAGCGTCTATTCTCTAGAAATGTTGCCCGCTACCGATACATCCTTTTCCACAAATAGCTACGTTACTGCAGCAACCTGGGGGCGGGGACGCCTGGATGTGTTCCTGGTTGGTCTCAATGGAAATCTGTATCACTATTGGCAAGATCACACGGCCGCGTTTTCATGGGAAAACCTGAGTGGGAACTTTCCCCTGGGTAAACCAACTGCCGTCACCTGGGGCTATCCACGCCTGGATGTCTTTCTTGTCGACCAGCAGGGAGTTCTCATGCACTTCTGGCAACAGAACACCCCGTTTCAATCACAGCCTATTCTCAGTGGTCATACCTGGGCCAGTTCCGCCCCTCCCGCGGCGGTGAGTTGGGGACCAGGGCGCCTGGACCTCTTCCTGTACGACTTTGTCGGGCATGAACTTCCGCTCTATCATGCCTGGCAGCAAGGTACTGACCCATTCCAGGCTGAACCCCTCCCTCTCACTCTCCAGGATTCGCAGCCGGGAGCCGCCAGAGCTGTGAGTTGGGGTCCGGGACGCCTGGATGTCTTTGCGATTGGTGGGTACAATACACGTACTCTAGAGCATCTCTGGCAACAAAATGGCAATGCGTTTGGGATTGAGGCCATTGATGACAACATTATGCCAGAGAGCGAGGTCGCAGCCACGACCTGGGGCCCAGAACGTCTGGATGTCTTTACCGGCTATGGAAATACCTACTCCGGCCCCATGCACCACTTCTGGCAAGGATAAGTCAGCGGAAATAGTGGTCTCTGTCGCCGTGGGACATTCACCGCTATTTCCGCTTTCATGGTATCCGTTCCCTGTCGCCAGTGATACGCGCAGCAGATTAAAGAGCGCCTGTACTGGCAACCGGCTGTATCTCAGGATTGCCTGGCGGCTCTTTGATCTGCTCGATTCTGCCGAGGAAGAGCAGAAAGCAGATGATGCCGAGCACGAGAATAGCACCGGCTACTAAGAAATTCGCAGCAAATGAGCCGGTACTCTGAAAGATGAACCCGGCAGCAATGGGCGCGGCAATCCCCGCCAGGTTGTTGAAAAAATTCATAATGCTGCCAACTGTCCCGACTGCTCCTTTGGGAGCAATCAATCCCGGAATACTCCAGCCAATGGGGGCCGCGAATGCCAGACCGCCAAGGGCAATGGAGATCCAGATGATCGCCACATTGGCATTCGTAGTAAAGGCGGCACCGATCACAGCAACCCCCAGGAGCAGGCCGATGGTAAAGAACGTCTTGCGCACCCTGGTTGGGTTGTTCCCTCTCTTGATGAGGGCATCGACGAGCCAACCACCAATCACGATATCGGTGATGGTGGCCACCACCCAGGGAATAATCGTATAGAAGCCGCTCTTCAAGACGGTCATGTGCAACGCTGTCTGGAGGTAGCCCGGTATCCACGACAAGAAGAGGTAGAACGAGTAGCCATAGGCCATAAATCCCAGCGTCAAGCCCCAGACTTTCGGCTGCCGGAGCAGGTAGCCCAGGTTCGCCAGGGGATTGCCTGCTTCATGACCCTCCTGCTGGGCTCCCCCCTCAGCAATATAGGCACGTTCCTCTGGCGCTAAGCGCTTTGACTTCGTTGGATCATGATAGCCGATCCAGAAGAGGGCGCAATACAGCAAACTGAGCGTTCCTGTTACGTAGAAGCCCGCACGCCATCCCCAGAGCGTGACAGCGAATGCCACGAGTGGGACGCCGATCACGTTCGAGAACTTGGCCGCGGCATCAAAGGCCGAGGTTGCCAGCCCGCGCTCTTTGGTGGGGAACCAGTAGCCGGTCGCCTTGGCGGCGGCTGGGAAGATCGGAGCTTCCGCAGCGCCAAGGATGAGTCTCGATAGAAACACCAGTCCCAATCCACTGACAATGGCCGTCATATAGGAGGCCAGGGCCCAGATAAATGTTCCGATACGCACCGGCCACGTAACACCAACGCGATCCAGGAGCATGCCCACGGGAACCTGAAGCAAGACATAGGACCACAGGTAGGCGGAGATGATGATGCCCATAATGCCTGAAGATATATGAAACTCGTGCTCAAACGGCTGCGTGGCGACTGAGATATTGATGCGATCAAAGTAGTTAATCAGAATACCGGTTCCTAGAAGACCAGCCACTCCCCAGCGTACATGTCCAACGCGTCGCTGCATCATAAAACCTCCCTGATTTTGCTCAGATGAAGAGCTTTTTCCTCGCCTCTGTGGAGGGCCGATCTCTCTTCCAACAATACATCGTACCTCGATGTGTTCCCAGTATAACATATGCTCTTCTCTTGGGTGCTCTACTTTTGTAGCATGGGAAAAGACCTCAAACAGGGTTCAAATTGCTTCGCGTCGTCAGGGCATGGTCCGAGCGCAGGTCGCACAGAGGCAGACGTGTGCGGGCGACGATCAGCTCATTGAGTGCCTGCATCCGGCTGCTATAGTCAGTAAAAGACATCGCTGGCACCATGCGCATACGGAGAGAACCCTGGCGCATGGGTCGGCTCCAGCGCGCGATATGGGTGGCGCTTGAAAGCTCATAGGAGACGACGTATCCATTTTTCCGCGCTCCCCAGGCATTGTACATCGCGAAGAGCCGTGCCTCTTCCCATCTCACCATTCCCTTCTGGCTGCCAAAGAATGTGCTCACACCCTGTTCCGTCACCTCAATTTTCTGGTTCCCTAAAGGAGTGAGGAAGATCACAAGGAAGAGGACCGCTGAGAAAACAACTGAAAGCGTGAACATTCCAAGAAAAGCGTAGAGACGATCTGCCGAAACGAAGAGGAGCATATCAGTGAGCCAGGCAGTATACGCAGCGAACACAAGGGAAAACCCCAGCATAATGCCGAAAAACACTACCATCCCCACCTTGCCGGCGCGTAACGTGATCGTGAAAGGCAACTGCAAGGCCAGCGGATTCGCGATGGGTTGCTCAGCAGCAAACGTGGAAGGATCTCTTCCAGCAGCAGCCATACGGCGTTGCTCGATGCGTTTCCAGTAGCGGTACTGCAAGAAAGTTGTGACGAAAGAGAGAGAACACATCAGAAATATAAAAAGGTACCAGGAACCATGTGAGAGCGATTGCGAAGCTTCGACAGATGAATGGCGCGAGATGACAATGAGAAAGCCAGCAAAGATAAAGAGAGCCAGGAACAATCCAAGTAGAATATACCAGCTAATAAGAAGCGTCTTTAAGCCTGGCAGAAGCGGGTTCGCACGAATTATGTAAGGATTGACTGGGACCATGATTTCCTCCTTGAATGCAGAATCCACGCGACGCACGGTATTGGGATGGATGCCCACGGCTTTGGCCAGATCGGATGTCAGTAGATACTTCATGCTGGCTACCCTCCTGGCATCCATTCCTGCAGCATTTAGCGTCCAATGTCCTTGCGTGCAAAGCGCACAGAGGCCAGCGCCAGCGCCACGATGCTCACAGCCAGCAGGCCCAGCATATCCAGCAGGGGCAGACCATGCACCAGTGGCGTCCCATAGTAGTAGAAGGCCGAGAGCCGCAACGTTGCATCTGGCCAGTTCAGCTCCGGGCCAATAAACGTGATGAAGAACCAGATCAGCAGCAAAAAGCTCAGCAGGCCGGTATCTACAGCCGAGCGCAGCCAGCCTGAGAGCAGGTAGCCGATGGCCGCGACCAGCAGTCCCAGAGGAATCATGCTCAGTATGGCCGCGGCCAGATTGCCCTCATCAAGCTTCAAGCCTGTCGCGGCCGAGGCCCCCGCCGCCGCGGCCAGTGTCAGCACACCGATGATGACGGTTGCCGTGGTGAGGGCCGCAAAGCGTCCCAACAGCACCCGCACGCGAGATTGTGGCGTGGACAGCAGCAGTTCCAGCCGTCCGCCTTCTTCATCGGCGGACCAGCGGTTGGCCTGGGTGACGGCAAAGGCCATCAACAGCAGCGGCAGGAAGATGAAGAGCGCGCTCAGAATGGTGGCATTCGTGGTGACATCGCCCCCTCCAACCCTGGTGAGCAGCCCCTTCAGGAACGGTGAGCTTTCGTAAATGGTGGCCAGCCTGGCCTCCGTTTGCTGGACGACGACGACTATCCAGCCAGCAAACCCCGCGATGCCTAGCGTCCACCAGAACGCGGGAACCGCAATCATTCCCAGACTGCGCGTATACACCGAGCGCAGCGACCAGGCATTAACCGGCAATGCGCGCTCCGGCCGGGCCGCCCGCTGCGGCAAGCGCAACCACCTGGGGAGTACCACCGTCCCAGCGACATCGCGCCGCCCAAAGAGCCAGACAGATGCTCCGCTCAAGAGGAGGCACAGCGCCAGCAGGACCAGCAGAGCGCCAATGTTGAGGCCATAGCCTGGCACTAAGGGTTTGTTCAGATTGTAGTAGTAGACCGGGGAAATGCGCCCGGCCCACTCGGCATTGGGGATGACCCGGTGGGCCATATCCAGCACGATGAACACCAGGAGCAATCCTGCCGTCCACCCTGCCGCCGTGCCGCGTTCCTGGGTGAACTGGGAGAGCAACAACGCGATGCCTCCAAAGACGTCAGCGAGCAGCGCAAGATTGAGGCCAAAGAGCAGCGCATCTCCCAGACCGAAGCTCGCGCTCACGCTCTTGCCACCGGCAAATGTCAACAGCCCGATGAGCAGGCCCATCGCCAACAACGCCGTCCACATAGCGGCAAGCTTCTCCAGCGCCACGCGCCCCCGCTCGCGCGGCAACGAGAGCAGCATATCCAGGGAGCCGCGCTCCTCTTCGCCGCGTAGCATGCGGCTGGCCGCCATGATTGGCCAGATCGTGATCAGCAAAATCAGAAAGCCAATTTTAAAGATCGCGTAGCCGCCGGGGGTATCCACCGCTATTGGCTCAGCCAGCCAGGCGAAGGTACCAGCCAGGCTGACGAGCGAGGCGCGCGCCTGCGGCGTGGTCACCAGCGAGGGGAAACTGGCCAGGATCGTTACCATGAGCAGTCCCATGCCTATACCCCAGCCTGCAATAGCAACGCGGAAATCGCGCAGGGTTTTGAGGTAGACGCTCTTAAACCACATGTTCGGCCTCCTTAGCGACCTGGCCGTCGCCCTCGTAGTAGCGCAGGAAGATGTCCTCCAGGCTCGGCTCATGACTGCTCAGGGAGACGACGGGATACTGCGCGGCGGCCTTGATCACCGCATCCGCGCCACCCTGCATCCCCAGGCGTAGCGTCTGCCCATCGGCCAGGGTCTCTACCTGTGCCACCCCATCCAGCGCCTTAAAGGCCTCGGCAGGGACAGCAGTGGCGAACGTGATCGTGATGTCGTAGCGCTTGATGTCCTTCACTTCAGCGATGCCGCCGACGCGCACCAGTTGTCCCGCGCGGATGATGCCCACGCGGGTGCAGGTCTGTTCGACCTCGCTCAAGATATGCGAGGACAGAAAGACGGTGCGTCCCTCAGCGCGCACTTCTTTGACCATGCGCTCGAACTCTTGCTGGTTGAGCGGGTCCAGGCCACTGGTCGGCTCATCCAGGATCAGCAGGCGCGGGCGGTGCATAAAGGCTTGAATCAGCACCACCTTGCGCTTATTGCCACTGGAATACTGGCGAAACTTGCGGCTGGGGTCCAGGTCCAGTCGCGCGATCAGGCTCTTGAGATAGGCTTGATCGACGCCTCCGCGCAGGTGCCCGAAGTATTCCAGGATCTGCCCGCCAGTCAGGCCAGGGTCCAACGAAGGTTCGCCCGGCACATAGCCGAGCAGCCGCTTGATCTCCACCGAGTGTTGCCAGCAGTCCAGCCCGGCGATGCGCGCGGTGCCTGCGTCGGCGCGCAGCAGCGCCATCAGCAGGCGAATGGTGGTGGTTTTGCCTGCGCCGTTGGGACCAAGGAAGCCAAACACCTCGCCCTCCTCCACACTGAAGGAGACGGAGGTAATGCCACGCGTGCTGCCGTAGCTCTTGGAGAGACTCTCTACTTCGATGATTGCTGTCATGTCGCTGTGCTCCTCTTTTTATTAAGAGATTTACTCAGGTTCCTTCCTTCATTTTCTCCAGCATCTCGGTGAAGGATTGCTTGCCCGCCTCACTCTGGTGCGGGAGTTGCTCCGGCTCCAGCCAGCGCCGGAGCAGATCACTAAGCGCCTCGGTCAGTTGCTCCATAGAGAGCATATGTTCCTGTCTAAGGAGATCAGGCGCCTGGATGATGCCAATCTTCAGCGCGCTCAGCAGAAACGTAATGGCTTCAACAGGCAGATCGCTACGAACCAATCCTGCCTGTTGAAGCTGGGCAATATAGACATCAGCGGTCCCCATGAGCTGGGTAAGCATGTCCTGGCTAGAAGATCCGAGAAAGCCATTGAAGATGTCTGACTTGCCTCTGATCATGGCCGCCATGAGTGGATTGGACAGGGCCGCCAGCATAGAGTGGGTGGTCAGGCGATGCAGGTACCCGCCCTCTGGATCGGCGGCAATCCGCCGCTTGACATCTTCGCCGAAGCGGTGTTGCTCGCGCCAGATGGCCGCGCGGAACAGGTCGTTTTTGTCCTTCCAGTGCAGATAGATGGTGCCTTTGCCGACGCCCGCCTCGCGGGCCACGTCATCAATCGTGGTCTTGCGATAGCCCCAGCGCACCAGCAATGTGCTAGCGGCGTCCAGGATGCGTTCCTCGCGAAGCTGGCGTTCGTCAGTCTCTTTCTGGTGCTCAGGGGGCTGGCCGGGCTGCGAGTTGCGAGTTGCCATGCGTGTTCTTTGCTCTCCTTGTACGTTGTGACTGAATGACCAGGTGACCAAGTTAACTTTGTCAGTCATATTGTAGCCAATAACAGGCAAGATGTCAAGGCTCAGTGTCACACACTGAGGGAGGGCCAGGATCTCTGCGAAAATCGATCAGAAAGCCCTCTGTTCTATGCATGGAAAGCTAGCGTTCTCTCTCAATTTTCCATTCGCGCACAACACTGCGCTTCGCGTATAGCAGGGGCATATAGGGAGAGGTCCAGCCCCCGATGGCCTGCACCTGGTCGAGGGAGAGGCCGTGTTCCAAAGCATCAAAGGTGAAGAAGTGTCGCAAGTCGTGCGGGGAGAGGCGCCGTTCCTGGAAGCCGAGCAGCTCGCCGATGACGCCCACGCGCTTGTTGATGGCACGGGTAGTGATGCGCTGGTCCGAGTAGCCCTCGAAGAGAGGTCCGCTGCTCCTGCCCAGTTGGTCCAGGTAGACCTGGGCGGCGGCTTCGGTATGGTCCTGGAGCCGGTGAACGTTGTGTGTGTGCGTCTTCTCGCTGTAGATCGAGAGCCGGTGGCGGCCCAGGTCGATGCTTTCTACATCGAGGGCCACCAGTTCGCTGCAGCGCAGGGCATGCTCGATAAACAGGCAAAACATGAGGGAGTCGCGCGCCGCCAGTAGTTGATCGTGATCGCGGGGGATGCGCTGTGGCGGCGGTGAGGGCATGGTGGTGCGTTTGAGCTTTTCGGCCTGCTGACTGGTGATAGGCGTAAAGGCGGCTTTCTTACGCCCGATGCGTGTGGGGATGCCCTGGCGCGTGCGCTCCTGGTCCAGGTTGCGCGCGATCTTGCCGGTGTAGCCCTTGACGTTGAGGATGGCGGAGAGTTCCAGGCCATCAAGGATACCTGCGCCTTGAGGAGGCGGACCGGCCAGTTTGCAGTACTGGTGGATGGTGGCCACGCGCGCTTTGATGGTGCCTATGGCTTCTCCCTTCTCTTCCAACCAGCGCCGGAACGCGGCGAGCATGCCGTAGGTCATGCCGCGCCAGGCCGTGGGGTCGCTGCTGAGCGCTTCGGCAGGGCGCTGGACGCCGAAGGAGGCGAGAAAGGCACTGAAGGCGCGCAAATCGTAGTCATGGCGCAGTAGAGTATTTGGCCGGCATGAGGAGCGATAGATAGCGAAGACATCGTGGCCGAAAGCGCGATTGGCGGCGCGACTAGCGGAGGAGAGGGCATCATCGTAGCGATCATGCATTGATGCAAATGGGGTTATATCTGACGTTGAAAGAGAAATAGGGAGAGCACGTTCCTGCTCGTTGTCGTTCACGGGAGGGTCTCACTTTCTGGCACTGTAGTGGCGCGATATGTTGAGTTTGGAAACTCAACAATTTCTTGCGTATTACGGATGCTTTTTACATCTTTTCCTAAGTACTCATATGGTAGAGAAATCAGAACTTAGAATAGTATATATGGAGAGCCAGCCGATGTCAAGACCTTTGTAGGGGTAGCGCTACGCTGGCTCTCACCAGGGGCAGATGTAACGTGAATATTTCGTCTGCACTGGTTGTGACTTTCGTTTGCACTGTGTGAGGATTTTGTTTGCACTGGTGGGTGACTTTCGTCTGCACTCATTTAGCGAAGAGCATTACTCGCCCAGCCGAGGGTAAGGGAACCAGTAGGGGCGATAGGTCCCATCTTTGTGGCACAATTCTTCGGCAACTGCTTGGCAAAGTATTTCTTGCTTCCAGTAGACCCAGACCAGTGCCTCACTTACGGGAGATGGACGAATCGTGACCGTTTCAGAGGGCCAGTAACGGAGCAAATCATGCTCCTTTTCCCGGTAATGCCAGCCTCGCCACTCTACTGTTCCATCGCCTCCAACGGAGGTCTCATATGCTGGGAGCACTTCTCGCAAGCTGGGAACGAACCAGGCAGGATCGTCTTCCCCACGCCACCGTCTTCCGAGTCGATGAGCGGCCTGTTGCTTTGTAAGTAATGGAGCATACCCAAAGGTATACTCACAGGCTCGGTCAATAATGCGTATATATTGAGAGGCATCGAGCGTACGATTTTCAAGGGCATCTTCCCATTGCTGCAAAAAAGCGCATGCTTGTGGCTGTACTTCCTCTACTTCGATTTGCCAAGCTTTCCCTGCTCTAATCAGTTCCGGTGGCAATGCATGTTGCACAGCAATACGAGCTGGTGGATGAAGATGCCATCGATCCTGGCTTGAAAAGACCAGTGCGTCATAGAGTGTGAAAAGCACATCTGCCCCCTCCGGAGGAGCTGATGTGCTTCGGAAAGCGAGCACTTTTCCGCACACTTCATCAGTCACGAAAATGAGAAATGGGGACTGTATCCCTTGCATATGGCGGACCTGTATTGAGCTTTGCTGCCAACTGATCCGCCAAGCCGTTGTTTGTCTCTGGATAGCATCTTCTGATATCATAGATGCGCGATGACGCCAGAAGGAGTAGCAGACACCAGCGACGACATCAAAAGGTAACGTTGGCATGTTTACGCTTTGGGCCATGCGATGCAGAATTTCTGAGATCGTCGAAACGCGCCGGAGGAGTGGTGAGAGGTAGAGTGCTTCAATCACGTCTGCGATGGGTCGAGTAACAGTGGCGAAAAAGGAGGTCAAGATGGCTTCTTGTTGTGAAGGTGATTCATCGGGTTCTATTGCCTCTGACATCCGCTCCAAAATCAAGAGCCACATATCCATCTTTTTGAGCCAGGGAAGTGTCTGATAGATGTCGGGTGCATATTCTGCTAATTCCAGCAGATCCTTGAGGAGGTGCGGAATTTTGTGAAGTGGATCTTCGGAGAGCCAGGCTGGAGCATCTCCTTGAAGAAATGGATTCACTTTCATAGATGAGGTGGCTTCTGTTCCGAGGTGGTTTCGTAGGAGCCTCTCGGCTGCTCTGGAGCAGAGGGAGGCATTTTTCGTGGGAGTGGCATTTGGGGGATGAGCGTTAAACGAAGGGTCTCTGTCAAAATCTCCGGCGTAATGCGTTCAACATGGCGTGCGCGGGCAATTTGGCTGGCATATTGCAGCACCACACGTAATTTCCGAAAAGAGGGACAGGCACGTTGCCAGAGGGCTGCTCCCATCTCGCGATCAGCAGGACTGTCAGCATGATAGTCCCATAAAGGGAGAGTCAACGCAGGCAAAACTGTCGTGACCACTTCCTCCTGAGTGAGAGGAAGAAATTCCATATGCAATCCAACACGACTGACAAACTTCTCGTGGCGATTGATCACACGCATAATCCGTGGGAGGCCCACCACCACAATCGGGCAACCTGTGCGATCAAACACATGACGCAGGAATTCAAAACTTTCGACATTGAGCCAGTCTCCCTCATCGACCAGAATCAGGTCGAGATCATTGCGTCGGATCGCCTCGGCAGAGACAGCCTCTAGTACTACAGCGACACTTAGTAAGAGAAATATGGTAGACTGTTTCAGAGGGAGTGAAACAGATGACCATAGAGGAACACGAAGAAACAGAGCAGAACAATGATCTGATGCCCCTCGTCGACGGAG
>JBDTHH010000120.1:0-3270 GCA_039937055.1 Ktedonobacteraceae bacterium
CCGTTGCGTACGGCGATCCCCACGTAGCCGGAACTATCGGGAAAGATGAAGGGCTGCTCGTTGTCCGTCGCTTCGGCAAAGAAGCGGTGGCGCTTCTCTATAGTGATGCCATGTTGCGGGAAGGTGACCTGTACCCCAGTATCAGTGAGCAGGCCGGGTATCATGCTCAGGGGGATGCTCGTGATAAGGTTGCCGAAATGATCAGCGTGGATAATCACGGCGTCAATGGAGGAGCCGTGCTGCCTGGGCAGGGCTGCGTCGAGGTGCTGGAGCGACGCGGGATCGAGCAGGGGACCCAGTTGGTCCAGAGGAACGCCGTTTGCCAGGTGCGCGCCCGCCGGGGCAAAGATATCGCGGCCATGAAAGGTCGAACTCACCTGGGGCAACTGGTAGGTGGGATTTGAGAGCAGCGCGGCCCCGTGGAGAGGCTGTGCGGCCAGCACATAGCTAAAAAGCCCGTTATCGGGACCTACAAAGAACCATTCGCCCGCGTGTAGCGCAATCGCGCGGCGCGCGCTGCCAACACCGGGGTCAACCACGCACACAAAAACCGTGTCGCGCGGAAAATAGCGGTAGCCGGAGTCCAGTATCCAGGCCCCCGAAGCTACATTCTGCGGCCCAATATCATGCGTGATATCGATGAGTTGCACATCTGGGGCAATAGTCGCGACCACGCCTTTCATCACCCCAACATCGCTATCGCCGGTGCCGAAATCGGTCAGCAGGGCAATGACGGGGCGGCGATGGGAAACGATAGGTTGTTGGGTCATAAAATTTCTCCTTGGGCGTGTAGGGCGCAGGCCAATGTATCTATGTTGTATATTGTTTTTCGGCTTATGTCAATGGTACTTGCTGGTAGGCTCACTACCGCTGAGTCGTGAATGTATGCTATACTAGCGCCGACGTTACCAGATTTTACATTGAAATTGAAATAGAATAGAGATAGACGTTGCAGTAGGGCCAGAGAAGAGGCCGTGAGAGCACTCCTGCAAAGTCAAGACAGCGCGCGAATAGCCGCCCGGAGGGAGTGGGAGCATGAATGTTAGTACAGGTGGGCCGCACATTCTCCTTTTTGAACGAGATCAGCAGCTTGCAGCATTGCTCACCAGCGAATTTCAGCTTGCTGGCTATGAATGTCACGTGGCCCGCACTGCCGTAGAGGTTTTCGACGCCATAGCGCGTCACCCTGTGCGGCTGGTCGTGGTCAACCTGGCGCAGGCCGCGTCGGGGCGGCGGGAGTTCTGGGTGGCCCTGGACGCGCAACGCAGGGGGCGCGGCGTCCAGGTCTTTACCTTCCGCTGCACCAACCTGGCCGGCTACGGCGCCTATGATCCCGATGAGCAGAACCAGGCGGTGCTAGCGGATTTAGAGATCGATGGTATGCTGGGTATTATGAACCTGGTGGATGCCGTGCGAGCGCGCCTGCCTCTTCCAGGAGCTAACATGGCTTCATCGGGGCACTTTCCCGCCGCGCCTCCGCCGACACCGGCGTTCGCTGCGACACCGACAGCGCCGCTGGCCTCGATCCCCACCAACAGCGGGCAGATGCCAGCGATGGCGCCTCCTGCTTCCCAATCTGGCTACGCGCCAGGGAATTCTGCGATGCGCCAGGCACCTCCCGCCTATACCCAGTCCGCACACCAACCGGCCTATGTGCCCACGTCCCAGCAGGCAGCCTCAAACTACGCTTCGCCGCCCGCGCAGGCCACGTATATGCCGCCCTCCTCTCCCTCAACGAGCCAGAACCAGGGCGCGCCGGTCAGTGCGCAGTCACCTATGGGCTTCACCGACAAGATTCGCGCGGTCATCTATCCGGGCAGCCGCAGTTTTTCGCCGGTGCAACAGCCGGAGGCTACCTGGAACGCACAATATAACAACGCGCAGGCACAGAGCATACATGGTAGTGTCCCACCCCCAGTGTACCAACCACAGCCACCACAGCAACCGGCTCCGACCTACCAGCAGCCAGTACAACAGCAACCGGCTCCGACCTACCAGCAACCAGCGCCTCAGCAACCAGCTCCGGTCTACCAGCAGCCAACACAACAGCAGCAGGCTCCGGTCTACCAGCAGCCAGCGCCACAGCAGGTTCCGGTCTACCAACAACCACAACAGGTGCCTGCGCGGCCCCCACAGCCGCAACCACAGCCTGTCTACCCGCGCAACCAGCCGGCACAGACCGCCACGAACCAGGGAGAGTCATATATGTATGCGGTCCCGGCTCCTCAGCCACCCCAGTCAGCGCCCGCGCCGTCACAGCCTGCGATGGCCGTAAACGAGTCGAGCCTGGAACAGCTCTCACGGCTCCTGGAACAGTTTTCGCCGGCGGCGGGCAGAGAGAATAACGGGGGACAACAACCTGCCAATGCGACCCGCACGCAGGACACGGGGCAGGCTCCGCCGCCCCAGCCACAGATGCGCCCTACCGATGCTGATGCTCCGCCCATCAGTTCCATGCCCCTGCGCCCGGCGCCTATTCAAGACATCCCGCCTGCTCGCGAGCAGGAGTCGCGTTCAGAGCGATTCGATGCGCGTGGCGCGAACACACAGACCCCCTATGCAGCTACTTCGACGCCGACTTCCGAGCTGACCTCCATCAGGATGGTAGTGCCGCCACCAGAACCGGCGCAAAGTAACCAGGACTATACTTTATCTTATACTGAAAAGAAACCAAGGGATAGAGGAGGAGAGGAATACGCGATAAACAACGGGCGCGACGAGCGGGCGCAAGAGACGCGTCAGCAGCCGGCAGAGCATGAGGAAATGACGCCTGACATTATGCTGCTGGATATCATGCAGAGTCTGCCGCCAATGGCTCCGGCCACGCAGCCGACCGAACCGCCGCCCGTGCTCAATGGGCGCGCCACCCGTGCATTAGGGAATGTGTTGTTAGAAGGGCATCTCGTCCCGCAGGATCGTCTGGAGGTTGCTCAAAACGTCCAGCGTATGCTCCGGGGAGTAGATTTGAATTATCAACTTGGTGAAATTTTACTTATGTTTAAATTACTGACACCCGATCAACTGCTGGCCGCGAGCCTGGTCAGCTATGGCTTGATTACCACAGCGCAGATCCGCTCGCTGGGGCGCATCCGCCAGGAACTGCACTCCATGGGCCTGGAATATGATCTTGAAAACCTGCTCATCCTCTTCCGCATCCTCACGCCAGAACAGTTGCGAGAGGTGCGCGCAAGCTGGTCTACCTGACTGACCGTCATGTAACAAACAAATTGGACCAGCGCTCCCAGAAGCGAGCGGCGTGTTCGTAGGGGC
>JBDTHH010000121.1:0-12338 GCA_039937055.1 Ktedonobacteraceae bacterium
GAGAAAGAGAAATTGTTGAGCTGAATTTCATTTCTCCCACATCGCTGAATGTATTTCTCAATGCCAGAAAGTTATCCGCCAGCAGGGTCAAATATGACAGCAGGTGTCAGGAAGAGCACCCTATACTGTATAGACCAAACTTGAATACAGCACATCTTGAACAGGAGTAGTATATGCAGTATGGTGTAACCCTGCCGAATATGGGCATAGAGACGCACGCACTTGTCGAGCTAGCCCAGGAGGCGGAAGCAAGCAGCTGGGATGGCGTCTTTGTCTGGGATTGTGTCTATATTAACCATAGTGAAACCGACCCCAGCAAGCTGATCACATGTGATCCCTGGCTCGCGCTGGCCGCTATTGCCATGCGCACTACGCGCATACGTATCGGCACCATGGTCACACCGTTGTCGCGGCGGCGCCCCTGGAAGGTGGCCCGTGAAGCTGTGACACTCGATCACCTGTCACATGGCCGCTTCATCCTACCTGTTGGCTTAGGCGCAGTGGACGATGGAGGCTTCTCGAAGGTGGGAGAGGAACTCGATCGCAAGCTACGAGCGCAGATGCTGGATGAAAGCCTGGCGATTCTGGCCGGCTTATGGAGCGGAACACCTTTCAGCTATGATGGTCAGCACTACCACGTACAGGAGATGACCTTCTTGCCTCCTCCTGTGCAGTCACCTTCAATCCCGGTCTGGGTGGTTGGAGCCTGGCCGAAAATGAAATCCATGCGGCGCACGCTCCAGTGGGACGGCATTCTTCCCTCAAAGATGAACGATGATGGGTCCTTCGCGGATATGACACCCGCGGACCTCCAGGCCATGCAGGCGTTTATTACTGAGCAACGCACCCGCACGACACCGTTCGCTATTGTGATGGAGGGAGAGACGCCAGGAGACGATCGCAAGAAAGCAACTGCCATCATTCATCCACTCGCCGAGGTAGGCGTCACCTGGTGGCTGGAAGCCGTCTGGGGTGCTCCCGAAACGCTGGGCAGCGTAGAAGGCATGCGCACACGGATTAAGCAGGGACCGCCCGCCTCTGCTTGATATGTGGGGTAGACATAGCCCGGCAGGCAGGCAGGGGGAGCCGAAGGGAGAGGACCTCCACCGCCCATATCCCAATACTTTACTCTTTGCAGTATTGGGATATGGGCGGTATAATACACGCTATGAGCAGCGAATTACGAATCATCCCGGTCAACAATATCGGTGAAATCCCCCCAGGGAGCGACCTGGGGGTTATTATCTATGAGGCCTTGCAGGTGGACCACCTGGCGCTCCAGCAGGGCGACATTCTGGTGGTCACCCAGAAGATCATCTCCAAGGCCGAGGGGCAACTGGTGAACCTCAATGAGGTCACGCCATCAGAGTTCGCGCGCGTAGTGGCGGAGCAGGGGAAGAAGGACGCCCAGCACATGGAGGTCGTCCTGCGCGAAAGCCAGCGCATTGTGCGCATGCAGCACGGGGTGCTCATCGCGGAGACGCGCCATGGCTTCATCTGCGCGAATGCCGGCGTCGACGAGTCAAACATCAACGGCGCGCGCCAGCTTGCCCTGCTGCCCATCGATCCCGACGGCTCGGCCCGGCACCTGCGCGCACGCCTGCAAGCGCTGGCGGGCGAGAGAACGGACTTCGATATAGCCGTGATCATCTCGGATACGTGGGGGCGTCCCTGGCGCAATGGGCAGGTCAACATGGCCATCGGGCTGGCGGGCCTGGAGGCGGTCGTCGATTATCGGGGGCAGCGCGATCCCTATGGCTACGAACTCCAGGCCAGCGCTATCGCGGTCGCCGATGAACTGGCGGCGGCGGCGGAGCTGGTCATGGGGAAGATCGCGCGCATTCCCGTGGCACTCATTCGCGGATATCAATACATACCCGCGCCGGGGAGCGCGCAATCGCTCGTACGCGATGCCGCCACCGACATGTTTCGCTAGCATATTCCAGGGCTTCGCCACGCTGCGAGGTCTTTTCGAGTAAAGGGAACAGGGACCTGTGACAACATATTCCGCAGATCGACAGGCCACGACAGCCACCAGGGTAGGCGACGTGCTCACCTTGCTCAAGAGCCGCAGGAGCGTGCGCGCATACCAGGACCGTCCGGTGGCCCCGGAGTTGATCGAGCAGGTGCTGGAAGCGGCTCGCTGGGCGCCATCCCCCCACGGGCGGCAGCCCTGGCGCTTCGCGCTGCTCACCCGGCCAGAGCTGAAGCTGCATCTCGCCGATGAGATGAGCGACACCTGGCGGCAGCAATTGCGCCTCGACAACCAGCCGGAAGAGATCGTCGCGCTGCGCCTGGAGAAGTCGCGCCAGCGCATCCTGGGCGCGCCTGCCCTCATCCTGCCCTGCCTCTACCTGGAGGAGATGGATCGCTACCCCGATGCGCAGCGCCAGGCCGACGAAGAGACCATGGCCATCCAGAGCCTGGGCGCGGCCATTCAAAACATGCTGCTCATGGCCTACGAGTTGGGACTCGATAGCGGCTGGATGTGCGCCCCGCTCTTCTGTCCCGACATCGTCCGCGCTGCGCTCAATCTGGCGACGGGACTGAGGCCTCAGGCGCTGATCACCCTGGGATACGCGGCCGCCGACCCGCGCCGTCGCGAGCGCTTGCCTTTGAGCGAACTGGTTATCTGTCTTGACGATTTGCAAGATGCAGAGGAGATTGTATGATTGTAGTGCTTGCCGGCGGCGTAGGCGCGGCGCGTTTTTTGCAGGGCGTTGTCCAGATCATCCCCCAGGATCAGATCACAGCCATTGTCAACACCGGCGATGACCGGGATTTCTACGGACTGCACGTGTCGCCGGACCTGGATATCGTGATGTATACCCTCGCGGGGCTGGTGGACGAGGCGCACGGCTGGGGCATTCGCGACGATACCTATCACGTCATGCAGCAGTTGACACGGTATGGGAACGAGGACTGGTTCCAGTTGGGTGACCGCGACCTGGCGACACATATCCAGCGCACCAACCTGCTGCGCCAGGGACAGACGCTGAGCCAGGTGAGTGATAACCTGCGCCAGCGATTTGGCCTGGGGCTGCGCATCCTCCCCATGACCGACCAGCGCGTGGCCACGCATATTCAGACGCCCGCCGGGCTGCTACACTTCCAGGAATATATGGTCAAACGCCGCTGTGAGGACGAAGTGCAGGACGTGGTCTTTGTAGGCATGAGCGAGGCTCGACCCGCGCCAGGACTGCTCGACATCCTCAAAGAGGCCGAGGCGATCCTGATCGCGCCAAGCAATCCCATTGTCAGCATCGGCAGTATCCTGGCGGTGCCGGGCATCCATGATACGCTTCACGAAGCCAGCGGCATGGTGGTCGCGGTCAGCCCGATTGTGGGCGGCGCTCCCATCAAGGGCCCGGCCGACAAGCTGATGCGTGGACTGGGCATGGATGTCTCGGCGCTGGGTGTGGCGCGCTGCTACCGCGACTTCCTGGATGTGATGGTCATCGATACCCAGGACGCGCACCTGGCAGGCGCCATTGAGAACCTGGGCATTCCGACGCTGGTCACCGAGACCATCATGCGCGATAGCGCTGCCAAAGCCAACCTGGCCCGCAGCGTTTTGCAGGCCGCAGGCATACACACCAAACATGCGTAGTGCTCTGACACGCTTGATAGAGTGACGCCCTTTGCGGGCGCCATGTCCCACTACGCAAGACAGAAGATATAGAGAGACATGACAATATATAGAGCTTTGGTACCAGTAAAGACACTTTCTATGGCCAAAAGTCGCCTCGCGGCACATATGCCAATGCGAGAACGCGAAGTGCTGGTGCTGGATATGCTGCACCATGTTGTAACAGTCCTGCGCGAAAGTGCGTTGCTGGCCCAGATCGCGATAGTGAGCCCGGATAGACGCGTGCTGGAGCAGGCACAGGCCTGGGGCGTTGAGGCGCTCGTCGAGGAGCAACATGGGCATAATCCTGCGCTGCACGCTGCGGCACTGCGCATGCTGGCTGATGAAACGGACGCCCTGCTCACGATCTCGGCCGACCTGCCGCTGCTGCACGTCAACGATCTCAGCGGGCTTGTCGCGCAGTCGGCAAGCCACCCGGTAGTGCTGGCAGCCGCGCGCGATGGCACCGGCACTAACGCGTTGCTGGTGCGCCCGCCGCTGGCTCTGCCGTATCTCTTCGGCACCCACAGCTTGCAGCGCTACATCGAAGCCGCCCGGCAACAAGGGTTGGGCCACACGCTCTACCACAGCACCGGGCTGGCGATAGATATCGATACCAGCGATGATCTGCACCTGTTACAAATCTACAAGCAGGAAATGGAGCTTGACCTGGTGTAACCATGGCCCCGTAGTGTCGGGGACAAGGGGAACCGAAGGGGAACCACTACATATTTACTTAGCATTACCAAAGGAGATTTTCAACATGCCTATCGTTGGATATTCGGCGGCATTGGAGCAGTTCCATCCCACCGACCTGTCGCGCTGGTGCCAGGAGGCAGAGCAGGCCGGGTTCGGCGCGGTGATGGCCGCCGACCACTTTCATCCCTGGGTGCCGCAGCAGGGCCAGAGTCCCTTTGTGTGGTCCTGGATGGGCGCACTGGGTAGCCAGACGCAGCATATGACCTTCGGGCCGGGCGTCACCTGCGCCTCCTATCGCTACCATCCAGCCATTATCGCCCAGGCCGCGGCCACCCTCGGCGCCATGTACCCCGGCCGCTTCTGGCTGGGCATCGGCACCGGCGAGGCCCTCAGCGAGCATATCGTCGGCGGCGAGTGGCCCGATGCCGCTGTGCGCCTGGAGCGCATGCTCGAATCCATTGAGGTCATCAAGCAACTCTTTACCGGCAAGAAGGTGCGCCACGCCGGCAAGCACATCACCATGGAGAGCGCGCGCCTGTATACGCGTCCAGAGAGGCCCGTGCCCATCTATATCGCCGCCTCCGGCCCCAAGACCGCCGAGAGCGCCGGGCGCATCGCCGAAGGCTTTATCACGCCCGCCGCGCCGCCGGATAAGCTCAAAATGCTGCTTGAACGTTTCGAAAAGGGCGCGCGCGAGGCCGGCAAAGATCCCGCCAGCATGCCCAAGCTGCTCCAGTTGCATGTCTCCTGGGCCAGTTCGCAGGAAGAGGCCCTTAAGAACGCCGTGCAGGAATGGCCCAACGGCGGCATGAAGTTCCCCAAGCAGGATGTGCGCGCCCCGGAAGACTTCGAGGCCCTGGCCCAGATGGTGCGCCCGGAAGATTTCAAAGGACGCGTCCTGATCTCAACCGACCTCGACGAGCACCGCCAGCACCTCCAGAGCTTCTTCGATCTGGGCTTCGACGAGGTGCATGTTCACAATGTCGGTCGCGACCAGAGCAGCTTCATTCGCGCATACGGCGAGAAGGTGATTCCCGCTCTTCGGGGATAAGGCGGCTGTCCTTCAATCGTAGTATTGTTTTATAAGAAAGGCTACCATTTTCATGACCGAACAGATTCCAGACACATCGTTAGACCTGTTCCAGAAACCGGTGCTTGCGCACCTGGCAACCATAATGCCCGATGGCACGCCCCAGGTCACTCCTGTGTGGGTGGACTACGACGGCACCTCTATCCTGGTGAACACAAGCCGGGGACGGCGCAAAGAGTTGAACATGCGCCAGCGCAAACAGGTCGGGCTGGATATCGTTGATCCCGCCAATCCCTGGCACTGGCTCTCCATTCGCGGGCATATCGTCGAGATCACTGAAGAGGGGGCCAACGATCACATCAACAAGCTCTCAAAAAAGTATACTGGCAACGAGACCTATCAGCGTCTCGCCCCCGGCGAGGTGCGCGTCATCTGCAAAATCCAGCCTAACCGCGTGATCGCGCAGTAAAGGAGGAGATGTGTCTGCCACCCTATCCGCGAAAGCGCGGGCCTATTTAGAGGAGCGCCGCTTCACAGTCCTGGCTACCATCAATCACGATGGTAGCCCCCAACTCACAACGATGTGGTACCTGCTTGATGGTGACGAGATCCTGATGAACACCAAGGTGGGCCGCGCCAAAGAGCGCAACCTGCGGCGCGACCCACGCGTCTCCATCTGCGTCGAGGATGGCTACCACTATCTCACCATCAGTGGCAGTGTGCAGTTGATCGATGACCAGGAGACCGCCCAGCGCGATATCTATCGCCTCGCCGCGCGCTACCATGGCGAGGAGGCGGCCAGGCAGCAGATGCAGGAGCAGTTCTCGCACGAACAGCGCGTGACCCTGCGCCTGGCATGCGAACATATCATCGACGACCTGGAGTAGCGCATGACTTGCCACATAGGCGTACACGTAAGACAGTGATGACCGACCGTAGAGTGTGGCTTGCTTCGCTGACGATCCAGCCACTGGATATAAAACTCGCGATCCCCAAGTTTTGTAAGAAAGCAGGAAATAGCAGGTATGTCAGATATGTTTAATCAGCAATACCTTTTAGACAAGCAATACAATACATCTGCCAACCTCACTGCCCGTATCCAGCTCCACGAACGCTTTAGCACTAATCCTACCGACTGGTATCGCTGGGTCTTCGATCAGCTTGCTATCCCACCCGGCAGTCGTGTGCTCGAACTGGGTACCGAAGCCAAATACCAGAAGCGCTATCCCGAAGCTATCCGCAGTCTAATCGAAGATGAAGAGCATTTGTTAACCTTTTATGCTTTTCCACCGGTCATGCATCGCTACATTCGCACGACCAACGCCATTGAAAGCTTTTTTAGCAATGTCCGGCAGCGCACCGATCAGATTGACGCCTTTACAACAGAAACCAGTTGCCTGACTATCGTGTGGGCGGTGATGCAGGATATCCACTTGCCGAAAATTCCGGTTGGCTAAGGTTGAGTGCTGATTAGCTGGCGAATGAGTTGGCCATTAACCAGTGAGAAAGGCTGGTCTAAAGGAACTTTTTTTCTTTTTTTGTTTTCCTATGGATTACGATCTCGATCTCTCTTTGGAGTTGATGGTGATCTTTTTTCCTACTCGCTCATTCCCTTGTGTGATCCTCTCAATGAAACCTGTTCAACATCTTCTACACCTCTCTGATGCACATCTCGCGAGACGAAAATGGTACACTAGGAAAAATCACCCGATTCATGGGGAAGTCAAGGGAGGAAGACGATGATCACTGTTCCTCAAGCCTTTGCCACCGCGACCATGATGAGAGAAGGAGCCGCTGGCCGCAAGTGGATTGATGCACTCCCAGACCTGATCGAGAGCCTTTGCCAGCACTGGAATCTGACGGTGGATGGCCCAGTGATGCATGGGTATCTCGGCTTGGTCATCCCGGTGCGTAGTGTCGAGGAGCCGTGCGTGCTCAAAGTGTCCTGGATCGACGAATCCACCTCCGATGAGGCGTTGGCTCTCTCAGCATGGAATGGCCAAGGTGCGGTGCGACTATACGCCTCGCAGCCGACCCTTGGCGCATTGCTGCTGGAGCGGTTGGATTACCAGCGCTCACTCAACAACGTAGAGATTGTGGAGGCGGTCGAGATCGCCGGTCGTTTGCTCCGTCGCCTTTCTATCCTGGCCCCATCCGGTTTCCGTTCGCTCAAGGTTGTGGCGCAGGACCTCTGCCGCACTCTCCCCCAGCGCTGGGAACGGTATGGTCGTCCGATGCCCCAGCGTTGGTTGGAGCACGCTTGCGACCTGGCAGCGCAGCTCGGAGCATCCACCGGACACCTGCTGGTCAATTACGACCTCCACTATGCTGATGTTCTCATGGGGAAGCGTGAGCCCTGGATCGTCGTGGACCCAAAGGTGGTCGTTGGAGATCCGGAGTTTGGGATTGCGCAACTGCTGTGGTGTCGCCTGGAGGATATCGAAGCGCAGGGAGGTCTGGACCACCATTTCCGCATATTGATTGAGGCAGCCCTCTTAGATCCGGATCGTGCGCGCTCCTGGACGCTGGTTCGCTGTGTGGACTATTGGTTATGGGCAGTGAGTGTTGGCTTGACCCATGACCCTGCCAGATGCGAGGCCATCGTCAACTGGCTGGTCTGATCAGAAGGCGGGCCAGACTCGCATCCATTTCCGTGCTGCCGCGCACCATTGGAGAGTGGATCGTAAGCGAGTTTGATGCCAATTTATTTTCTTGAGGAAATCTCCGTACCCTTACACACAACTCGGGATGGTGTCCACTATCCTGGCTGGGTAGCCTTCTGAGCTTGCGTGTAGAACGCTTGCGCACCGGCGGACACAGAAAGGCTGCCGCTCCCAACTTGCTGAGATACCTGCAAGAGAGATGTCGCGACATGCGCAGCCCCGGGAGGGTCCAACACAACCTTCGTGCGCGCTACGCCGCTGGTGGCCACGTAATCCATAAAATTCACGATAGTTTGCTGCGTCGGGGTAAAGGCCGGCTTGAGGTACGCTAGTGCCGCAGCCGAGGCTGGCACGCCCCGTTCAAAACCCAGTGCCTTCACTGCTCCAGGGTTCGTCACGAGGAAACTTACAAAGCTTGCCGCGTCCTCCTGGTACTTTGTGTTTGCCGCGATACTCAGAAGTTGAGAGACTTTAATATACATACCAGGCGTAGTGCCAGCGGGATAAGCACTTAATACGAGTGGATGAGGCGTAGCGGCCTGGAACGCGACATATTGATTGGAAAAGATATGACTAAAGACAGCAATTCCCTTGATGACACTGGAGTCGACGGGTGTGCCAGTAAGATCTAAGGATGCTTGAATATGTCCCGGCGGACAGCCTCCAGCTTTGCGCAACGTATCCCAGTAATTGTACCAATCGGCTACATCCGCCAATTCAAAACCTAGCAGCCCCTCAACCGTGTACAACTCTTTGCCGCGCTGGCGTATCCAGATTTCGAAATTATCGTAATTTCCACTGCTATCTGAAGATCCATACGATCCCTTGCCCAGAGCTGCCGAAAGATTAATCAGATAGGGTGAGAACTCTTCCCAGGTCATACCCACTGTTGGCGGTTTAAAACCAGCTTTTGTCAGCCGTGTCTTATCATAGAACATGCACTGATAGTTACTGCCCAATGAGACGCCGTAGATGCCGTTGTTAACTTTACTACCGATAATCTGACCTGCGTCGAAATCAGTGAGATTAATAGCCTGATCATAAATAAGCTCAGAAAGTTCAAGCAAGATGCCCTTGCGCACATATCCCGATATGTAGCGCATATCCATTTGAATCAGATCAGGCGTCTGGCCATGCGCGATTTGCGCGTCAAGCTTGGTATAGTAGGTATCATTGCCTGAGTATTGCGAAGTGATGGTGATAGAGGGATGATTCTGGTGAAAAAGATCAATCGCTCTAGTTGTCAGTTGATTGCGCGCCGCGGAACCCCAGAAGAACATGCGCATAGAGGCATTGCCCTGGTTTGCGAGCGGTTGAGCTAGCGTTTCGCAGCCTGCCAGACTGAGCAGAGTAAGGCTACCCAGGCTGCCCAGTCCCAGACTCAGGGCGCGGCGACGACTATATCTGGTATTCATAGACAATGTATCTCCCTTCATGAGATATGGATAAGACGTTGAATACGCGTAATAAAAATCTCCTGGTTATTTCAGTTCTATGGGAGTGTGCTCGTTCCAACGACACGCGTAAGTTGTTGTACAATTTGTTCCAATTGCGCGGCAGTTTCATCGGTAGATTTCGCATCCCTGGTAAGCTGCGTGGCGGTTTGCGTTGTCATGCGGATCGATGATGCCAGTTTTTCATTGACCTGTTCCTGATGTTTCATGGCGAGTTCGATGTATTCCACCATCTGTGCCATTTCATTGAGCACCTGAGTTAGCCTGTTCTGATCAAAATGACGGGGATCTTCTTTTAAATCTTTGCAGAGAAATGCGAGGCGCCGCGAGGCTTTGCGAACCACGAAGGTATAGTATTTGACAGATTTCATCGCTATCTGGGAGGCTTCGACCATCCATGTCTGTTCGGTCGCGACTGTTTCTTCCTGTTCGGCCAGGCCTTTCAAGATCTCGCTACTATTGCGCAACGACAGGACGGAACGCATGATAGGGAGCGCGATACGCCTGCCTGCGAGGCCGCCGATGATTACCGCAAATAGGATTACTATCGAGACGATGAGAATAACGGTCTGCAACTGCTGGTCGGCCAGGCCAGTGACAGCATTAAGTGGCTTAAGGACGAAATAGGTCCAGGGAAACACCGCGCTACTGTATCTGGCCGCTACGAAAGCCTGTTCCTGACCAGCGGGATTAAATTGAAAAATGGCTGTCTGCTGGCTTGGGTTTTGTAGGGAAGCAAGCGTAGTATCGTCGATACTTGTCACCGGGTTCGCGGAATTGCCATACAGGTTTTCGTTTTGAATCTGCACTTGAAAACTCGTAGAGAGAGGTGCGATAGCCTTAAACAAGTACTGTGGCCGGGTAAAGCCCGAATGATCGGGATTAGTATAAGCGATGCGCACGCCATGTTGATCGAGCACAAAAGCGTAGCTGCCGGGTCCATTGGCCTGTGTCTCGCTATTGATTGGTTCCCAGAGACGATGCAGGCTGATTGATGCGCGTATCGTTCCTAACGGCTGGAAATTGTCATTGAAAACGCGTGCATAGAGATCAATAGAGGGGTTATTGGCAAGTGGATCGTAGAAGCCATCAGAAGCGACAACCCCGGAAGAGGTTTGGAGCTGTGTTAGTGCCTCGGGCTGAATGAGGTAGGAACCGTGGCTTTGCGGAGCGGCTGGATAGGTGAGCACAACCTGTGCCTGTGTATTCAGGACCGAGATGCTGATATAATCGGCAACATCGCGGTGAAACGCGGAGAACAAGAGATCCGAAACCGCGCCAGTGTCAACCCGATTCCCGCTTAAGAGCGATTTAAGTGGTTGTGACGCGCTTAGAATTTTTACATCATTCAGCCGTTCGGAGAAATATGTATCAATTAATTGGACATGTGTTTGAGCATCTTTTTCCATATCTGAGCTTATCTGATTAATCAGAGCGGGTCGTAAAAAGACTTCGATGCTACTAATAGCAGCTATAAGCGTTAAGAGCGCGATGGCTATCAAAAGAAACGATATATATACAGAGAGTGAAAATCGCCTGGTTGGAGAACCAGCGTTTCTGAGAGATTGTATCATGAGATGTACCTACCTGTTTTAAAGCTACAAACGACGCAACAGATGAAGATTTTCCAGATCTCTGAGCAACAGCAAGACTTCCTGTGGCTGACGGCCAAGCAATTTTGCCAATGTTTCTATCGAACGTTGCCCATCGGCAAGTAAAAAAAGCTGCCGGTGAATACGTGAGACGCCGAGACGGTCAAAGTCCGGCAGGTTCTCCTGAAATTGTTGTGTCCGACAAGGAATGACAGAAGAAGAGGCTGTGGCGGGCAATAATGGCCTGGTTTGTCGCTCAGGTGGTTGTTCAAGCGGTGCGGATGCGGGGGGGGCGAGCGGAGAACTTGCCGATGGTGACAAGGCCTGAAATACAAAGTAACATTTTGTCCAGGTGTTAAGTTTTTTGAGGGCATCCGCACCTCGCAAATTTCCAATCGTCGCATCTGCAATCTGCCCTTCCCGCAAGAAAAGAGATCCTTCTTCGAGAGAAGGAGTGGAATTTTCACGCTGAACAGTCAAAATTCCAGTTTTATGAACGAAGAGCAGCATTTGAATAACATCAGCGAGTTTGTCCGTAGCAGTTCCACGCATTTTCATAGCATGCATGCTTTCATCTGCTTTCACAAAGCCAAAGAGGTCTTGTAGACGCTCATATTTGTATGAGCAATACTATAGCTTGTTTTCCGCTAGAAATCAAGTTGATAAAACCTTATCCACTCTCAGCGCGGTTAAGATGATGGTCGAGTCCGTTTGAGTGCCATGCCGCACGGTAAAGTGGATGCCATCCAGATACAGAAGACGGTAGTATGGAAACCATTTATGCCTGTATTATCTTCTCTCAAGAGCTTCTTTGGAAAGCCTTTCCTTTACACACAACTCGGTATGGTGCCTGCGAACACTCATCAATGAAGAGGTTGCTACGCACAAAGTAGTGCATATTACCAAAGAAACTGGCCTCTTTATCGCTTCTGGGCAAACGGGTCCACTCTTATAAACCAGGTATATAAAAAGTGATTTCCTGGTACCAAACTCGCCATCCAGAAATGGAAAAGAGGGTGGTGAAAGAAACTCGGCTCTACGGGATAGGCGTCGCCGAATACGTCACAAACATACCTGTTGCCTCAGTGCGCACTGCAACCGTGCAGTATACAAAATCTGGCGGGAGACCGCTCGGTTTGACTAGTAACTGGCGATTGAGCTGGCCCTCGAAGTTCTGCGCGAAGCTTGTGACGGGAATGCCGTCCATATCGATATGCACCACATGCATCTGAAGTTGGCAGGCATGCACAAAGGGCTGGAGCAAGATAGTGA
>JBDTHH010000122.1:0-2631 GCA_039937055.1 Ktedonobacteraceae bacterium
GAGACGCTCCCAGTGCCAGGTGCGGTGAGCAGCGCCAGGATGCGCAGCAGCGTGGTCTTGCCCGCGCCGTTGGCCCCCAGCACGGCCATGCGTTGACCCTCGGCCAGCGCCAGGTCCAGCCCGCGCAGGATCGGCTTCAGCCCAAAGCTCTTCTTGAGTCCTCTCACCTCCAGATAAGGCGCGCTCTTCACGGTTCCCCCTTAGTTGGACATGGCCCCCACAAGGGAAGACCCCCATAGAAGTTAACGTAAGACAACGATAGCAGGAAGCAAACGACGAATCCGTAGGGGCGATGGCTTGCCACATTGACTCCAACATATTCCCCCTACGATTTTGCGCTCATTACTGTGCGCAGCCTGGCCTTGAGCTTTGCCCGCCGCTCCTCGTATTCTACCTTCTTGATCTTGCGCGCCTCGTAGCTCTTGTCGAGCGCGAGTAGCTCTTGTAACAGCTTCTGCTCGGCGCCTGTTGGCGCCTCCTTCGCTGTCCTTGTCGCACCACCTTTGTGCTTCACAGGCTCTTTGCGAGCTAGCTGTTTTTTCGCTCCATACCTGTTCTGTTCCTCGCGGTGCGTTACTCTATAGAGGAACGAGGAAACGACGATAATTGCCAGCAGCACGAGCACGCCGGCAAGAACCCAGAGCCAGCCCAGGTTGAGCGGGGATGTATTGGAGGCCAGCGCGGGAGCCGGTAAGCCTTCAATCTGCGCGTGGACCTGGCTCCCCACGACCAGGGCCTGCGCCTGCAACATCAGGTAGGGCCGGTTATTGGCGGTGATCAGTCCCTTGGAAGCCAGCACACCGCCCTGAGCGTGCAGGGTGGGGGGTACCAGCACCGAGATACGCAGCGTGGGATACACGGCTTCATAGCTAAAGTCGTAGCTGGTACCGGTGTACGGCACCTCGAACGAAAAGGCAAACTGCGAGGGGCCTGGTGACAGGGCGGCATCAGAGGCGAAGCCGCGCTCAACCTGCACCGAGTGATACCCATCAAAGCCGCTGCTCAGCGATACATGGCGCGCGCCGGGCGGCAGGGCGAAACGCAGCGCGTTCGGTTTGCCCTGACTGGCGTCGAGCGAGCCGACGTAGGTGCTTGTGCTCAGATTCTTAAACTGCGCGATCTCCGCCAGCGTCACCAGCCCCGTTTTCGGATCGGGGTCGCGCATAAGCACGGTCACCTGCACCGCCACGATCTGCGCGCTGCTCGTCGTCGCCTCGTATACCGTCAGGTTGATCTGCTGAACCGCTTTGCTGCTCAGGTCGATCAGGTTGGTGTAATATTGCGCGCCCTGGTAGCGGGTGTAGATGGCATAGCTGAGCGTCTTGTTCGTGTCAAGGTTGCTAAAGGAGAATACTCCATGAGCGTCTGTTTTAACGGTTGAAAGATCGTGCGCCGTATTCCCCTGTGCCGCCTGCAATGTAACCCCCTGCCCCGCAACAGGCGCGTTATGTTTGGTGCCATTGATGATCCGGCCAGAGATCCGCCCGCTACTGCCCCCCGCCGCGTATGCCGGAGCATATGAAAACAACAGGCAAACGAGCGTGATGGCAAAGATTATTGCGTATATATGAGGGCGCGGGCGAGCAGGGCGCAGGCCAGCGGCGCCCCTACATGAAATAGAACGAGGATCATTCATCGTGCGTCTCTCCGTTGGCCTCTTTCATATGTTGCAGTTGCTCCTCGATCAGGGCGTCGAGTTCCTGCTCGCGGGTGTAGCGTGACTTCATTTCAAGGAGGGCGCGGCGCGTGTAGCGTTCGCGGAGGGAGCGATAATCGGATTCGGCGAGGTTGCCAAGTTGATAGTCAAGCTCAACCTCCTGGAGCGCGTTGCGTGCGCTCTGCTCGCGCTCCGTCACCTGGGCTGGCGCGGATGATGACACAACTTCTGCCTCTAAGGCGGCCGCCGGTGTCTTTATGAGGTCGCGATGGTAGAGCGGGTAGAGTACAATGGCCAGCGCCGCTGCTCCCAGCAGGAGCGCGACGAGGATAGGCAGCACCTGCATCAGCGCGCCCCCGTTCCGTAGCCGTCAAACAGGGGATCGGTAGCGGCCAGTTCCTGCTCAAGCTGCGCCCGGTAGCCTGCCAGGTCGCTCTCGTCAGCGTACCTCTGTTCGGGAGCGTTGCCCGGCGCGTTCTCGTCGGGGGACGGCCTGCCGGCGCGCCAATCGCGCAGCACAAAGAAGAGCAGCACGGCGCCCGTGAGCAACAGGAGCGGCGGGACCAGCCAGGCCAGCAGTGTAAAGCCCTGCCTGCGCGGCGCCAATACGATCTGCTCGCCGTAGCGGTCGACGAAGTACTGGATCACCTGCGGCTCCGACCTGCCGGACTGCAACTGCTGGCGAATGACGCCGCGCATCTGCTGCGCCAGTTCCGAAGATGAGTCCTGCACCGACTCCCCCTGGCAGATGGGGCACTTCAACTGCGATGCTACATCCGCCGTCCGCTGATCGAGCGTCGTCTGTGGCGGGCTAGCAAGCAGCATAGCGCTCCAGATCGCCGCTACCACCCCCCCTATGGCCAGTGCCAGGAAGAGCTTACGATTCTTCATACATCCACCTCCTCACGTGTACCCGCCTTATTGGCATCCACGGCACTAGCGTCGGCCGTCAGTGTACCCACAAGGGGCGCCCC
>JBDTHH010000123.1:0-4581 GCA_039937055.1 Ktedonobacteraceae bacterium
GCCCCTACGAAAACGGCGTGCCTACGCGGGCAAGCCATGCATGACGGGTCGGGCCATCTTCCTTAGACAGCGAATTGGCCATCCTTGCAGAATAGCTCGCCATCTACGCGGATCTCGCTGCCCTGGCGCAGGTCACAGACCATATCCCAGTGCAGCGACGACTGGTTGAGGCCGCCGGATTCGGGATAGCTGGCGCCCAGCGCCAGGTGGACGGTGCCCCCGATCTTCTCATCGAAGAGGATGTTTTTGGTGCAGCGATCGACGTTGCGGTTATTGCCGAAGGCAAACTCGCCCAGGCGACGCGCTCCCTCGTCCATGCCGAGCATCTTGTCGAGGTAGTCCTGTCCCTGGGCCGCCGTGGCCTCGACGACGACGCCGTTCTCGAAGCGCAGACGCACATCTTCAACCGAGCGCCCGCCAAACGAGGCGGGGAAGCTGTAGCGGATGTAGCCGTTGGCCGAATCTTCGACCGGACCGCTAAAAAACTCTCCGCCGGGGAAGTTGTAGTGGCCGTCATCGTTGAGGAAGGTGCGCCCGGCCACCGAAAGCGTCAGATCGGTATCCTGTCCAACAATGTGAACGCTGCTCTTACCCTTGAGCCACTCGATCAGCCGGGCCTGCTGCTGCGAGATTTCCTGCCAGCGCGCCAGGGGATCTGCGTCATCCAGGAAGCAGGCATGGTAGACGAAATCTTCGAAGTCGCTCAGCGACATGCCGGCGTCCTGCGCGAAAGCCTCCGTTGGGAACATAGCTACCGACCAGCGCAACAGACCCTCGGCACTACGCTGCATGTATGTTTGCATCAGGCCATGTGATGCCTGCTGCGCTAAAGCCATCCTGGCCGGATCAATACCGCTCAGGTTTTTTGTATTGGTGCTGGCCATAATACTGAGCAGAGTCTCATATTCTTCGATGATCATGCGACGGATAGCAGGAATGCTGGTTATCTGTTCATCGGACCCCTCTTTGAGCATGATCTCCTGCACACCGGGCAGCTCGACAAAGACTTCGGGGTACCCTCCAGCGCGCACGGCCGCGCGCACAATCTCGCGGATCAGAGGAGTAGCCACCGGGCCAGTGTTAATTGCCAGGCGATCGCCTTTTTTCAGACCGAGCGAGTAGTTAACCAGCACATCGGCCATACGTTGCAAACGAATATTCACCAGAGTTCTCCTTATGTATTGCGCGTATTGAAACACTATCAGTATTGCCGGCTATGGCTCCAGCAGCGCCATCTCTGGCTGCGCGGGAACGCTGAACCAGCCGAAGATCCCGGAGAGCGCCAGCAAGGCTCCCCCGACGGCAAAGATGATATAGACAGGCACAAACTGCCCGAAGTAGCCGGCCAGGGCCACCGAGAGCAGGCTGGTGGCGTACATGGCCGTCTGAATGACCGACTCGACGCGTCCCATCAGCGCCCTGGGCGTGGTATTCAGCAAGATCGGCGCGAAGCCGACCTCGATGCCGCCGTTAGGGATGGAGATGATGAAATTGATCACCAGGGCCGCGAGAAAAGTCGTCTGAAACGCGTAGAAGATGATGCCCAGGCCAAGCAAGAGCAAGCTGCCGCTCAGAAGATAGCGCGGTTCGACGCGCCGCACAAGCAGCCCGGCCGCAATCGCGCCCAGCAGCGCCCCTACGCCACCCACGGCCATCAATGGGCCGTACAGGACCGTGCTGGCATGCAGGCGCTGGCTCACAAAGATGATGTCCAGCGCGTTGAGGCAGCCGGCACCCAGCATGGCGATCAGCGCAAGAAAGGTCACCATCAGCAGGACCCGCGTCTTCGCCACGAAGCGGAAACCCACAGCGAGTTCGCGCAGGACCAGGCGCAACCCACCGGCCGCGTCCTGGCCCCGCGCGATCAGGACCGGACGCAGCCCTCCCCCCGGCACGCGAATAGCCAGCAGGCTGAGCGCGGAGACCAGGAAGGAGATAGCATTGATGATACAGCCGATGAACGGTCCAACCAGGAAGTAGAGCGGCGGGCCAATGGCGGGGCCGATAACGATGGCCAGCGCAAAGGTGGCCTGGCTGATAGAAGCGGCCTGCCCCTGGGCCTTATCGGGCACGATGACTTGCAGCACGCCGGATTTGGCGGGCATGAAGAAACGCGCCAGCGCTGAGATGAGGAACACGCTGGTATAGATAGCCGGCAGGCGCAGGGACGCCGGCACGACCAGCGGCAGCAGCGCCACTACCATACGCGCCAGGTCTGAGGCGACCATCGTGCTGCGACGGTTCCAGCGATCCACAAAGACGCCTGCCAGGGGGCCAAGCAGGAAAATGGGCGCGTACTGCGCGATCAATACCCCGCTAACAGCCGTGGCGGAATGGCTGAGCGTGAACACCCATACCAGCAGCGTCGTGCTATACACGAAGTCACCCATGTTGGAAATCGCCTGTCCAAGCGCCAGAAAGGTAAAATTGCGATTGATAAAAAAATGTTTTTTATCAATCGCAGGTTTCGGTGATTGCTGTGCTGGCTGGGCCGGTGTTTCTATAGACATATGGGTGCGACTCCCTTCATACAGGTGGCAGGCCGCGCTGCGCCTGCTTCTTTAGCAATACTTCACGCACCTCTTCCGGGGCCTTCAGCTTGCCAACGATATGGAAGCGCTCGACAGCCCGGTCCGCCAGGTCGGCGCTGATATCGCTGGCGAAGTAGCAGGTTCCAACGGCATTGATGTCCAGGCGCCGGCCCTCGGCCAGCACCTTCTCCAGGTCGGCGCGGCTATAGCCCATCGCGCCGACCGCCCACGCGCTCTCCGGTGAGCGAACAGACGACAGCGCAGAAGCTGCTACCTGCTGGGGATATATCAGCAGGGTAACCAGCAACTCTTCCTCGCCTTCGATAGCGCGCCGGCTCTCATACTGCTTGAACAACTCCGCGATCCGCTTATTGAGAGCCTGCCGTTCCTCCTGGGTCAGGTAGACCGTACTGAAACCAAAGCCGAAGCGTTGCAAACGCTCCCTCTGCTCCTGCTCGCTCGGCTCTGGCCCCTCCTTTGGCGCAAATGCCGCCCGCAGGGCGCGCAAAAAGCCATCCTTGATCTGGTTGAACCAACCACTGAGGGCCGCGGTCACCTCATCGGCTGGGGCCGTAAACAGGAACGGAGAGACATTAAGCTCACGCGCTATGGGCTGATAATACTTTTCGAGAATGCCACCCTTCTCGCGCGTCCCTACCAGCAGCAGCAGACCTACCCTCTCCAATTCGCGAACATGGTAGTGAATTTTTGCCGGCGATTCGTGTAAGGCCTCCCCTACCTGCGTCACCGTCATAGGGCGCTCTCGTAAAAGGTCCAGAATGCGCACACGCAACATGTCAGCCAGGGCGCGCAACTGCTCAATGGTTTCGATTTCGTAGCTTTCCTTCATCAAGAGCTTCCTATCGATTAAATTTTTTTGATCGCGTAAAAATAATAAATCGAATGATATGTGTTTGTCAAGAGAGATAGTTTGTATGATACCCAGGAAGATGCTAGAATAAGACAATAGCCACTGTGGACGCTGTTAGCCACTGTGGTTCTGTGCCAAGCGAGCAGGGGAGAGCCATGACAGAGACGACAGCGGCAGCTACAACCAGAATAGGCAGGGCAGGGGCAGCGATCGATGTTGATATCTATTGCGGGTCAGCCTCCACAGAGTTAGCGCGGGCCGTGGCCGGGCTACTGGGTCGGCCGCTAGGGCGACGCACCCTCCAGCACTTCGCTGATGGCGAGTGCCATGTGCAGATACAGGAGAGCGTCCGCGGACGCGATATCTATATTGTGCAATCCACGTGTAACCCGGTCAACGAACACCTGATGGAACTGCTAGTGATGATCGATGCCTTCAGGCGCGCTTCCGCCAGCCGGATCACGGCCATCATCCCCTACTATGGCTATGCCCGCCAGGAGAAGAAAACCACGGGGCGCGAGCCTATCACCGCCAAGCTGGTTGCCAACCTGCTGACCGTTGCGGGGGCGAACCGTGTGGTATCCATCGATCTGCATTCGCCGGCGATCCAGGGCTTCTTTGACATCGGCATGGACCACCTGACGGCGATCCCCCTGCTGGGCCGCTATGTGCGCGAGCATATCGATCTGAGCGACGCGGTGGTGGTAACACCCGACACCGGCCGGGTGAAGGTCGCGGACGTGTATGCCAATATGCTGAATATCCCGCTGGTGGTCATGCATAAGAGGCGCAGCAACGATCAGAGCGTTGAGGTACGCGCCATCGTGGGCACGGTCGAGGGGAAACGCCCGATCATCGTTGATGATATCATTTCGACTGGCGGCACCATTTTTACCTGCGCCCAGGCACTGCTTGAAGCAGGCGCACTGCCTGATATCACTGTGGTAGCCACCCACGCCGTCATGAGCCCACCGGTAGAGGAGCGCCTCTGTATGCCAGAGATCACCCGCATCATTACTACCGATACTATTCCCCTGCGCAGCCAGGAGTTAAGCGAGAAGTGCGTGGTCCTCTCGGTCTCTGAACTGCTCGCCGAAACCGTGCAGCGTCTCCACCAGGGCCGGTCCATCAGCGCGCTCTTCCGCGACTGGCGCGAGGGGTATCCTGTGTAAGCACGTG
>JBDTHH010000124.1:0-2899 GCA_039937055.1 Ktedonobacteraceae bacterium
CGCGGGTGTACACGGCCGCTGCTGCGTCAGCCGGTGGAGGCGGCCTATGTGCATGGGAGCAATGGCCTTGGGGAGGTTGAACTTCCCACTCCTCGCACCAGTGTCGTAGCTCAGCATGCGACAGAACTGATCATCGAGAAGATCTTGCAAGCCCCTGGAGAGATCACGCTGGTAGCTATTGGGCCACTGACGAATGTGGCGCTGGCTCTGCGCCGCGAGCCGCGCATTGCCCAGGCTGTGCGCGAGGTAGTGATTATGGGTGGAGCGCTGCGCGTTCCTGGCAATACCACGCCGGCGGCAGAGTTCAATATCCTGGCAGATCCCCACGCGGCCCATATGGTGTTTCATGGTGGCTGGCCTATCCGGCTGGTCTCGCTCGATGTCACGAATCGCACGCCCTTGCATCGTGAACAGGTGGTGCAGCTTGCCCACAATGGTCATGTAGTCACCCGCTGCATGGAGCAGATGATCGATTACTACTTCGATGTCTTCACGCCCGCCTACGGGGTGACCGCCTTTGCCATGCACGATCCTCTCTGCCTGGCGGCCGCTTTCCAGCCGGAATGGATCACCTGGGAGCCAGCGTACGTGGATGTAGAACTGCAGGGCATGCTCACCCTTGGAGAGACGGTGGCCTTTTTCAGAAACTATAGCGAAAGTGCTTCCGCTCCTCCGAACATGCAGGTTTCTACGGGGGTTGATGCTGAAGGCTTTGTCTCATGGTACCTGGCACGGATCGCCGCGACCTTTGGCTAGGAGAGAGGATCACCGCGTGATGAAAAGGACGCGATGGAGGCGTTCCTGCATGCCTGTCTCTCTGTTTGCTGTATAGGAGGAAAGATGGCAGCATTGACTTTCTTTTTGGCAACCTCTCCATCCAAAAAAACGCTGAGCCTGAATGAGATGGAGACGCTCCTTCTTGCCTTGTTGCATGACAGACATATCTCCTTGCCAGCGGCGATCTTTGTGGGGGCCGCTCGCAATGAAGCCCGTGGGGAAGAGCTTGAGACAGCACGGAAAGAAGGGACATATCCACAGGCTGGCCACTCTATCATTCCCAATGGGCCTGGGTCCATGCTCTCTGTGGTCGAGGCTCTCACAGAAGGGCAGGAGATGGCTCTCGAAACGCTCTGGTATTATGGTGATAATGAAGCCGCCTTTGTCGAGGCTTTACGTCGTCTACCTTTGAGGGAAAGAGATGTCTGTTTCTGTTTCCCTTCCCTTGATCATGAGCTTTCCGAGGCCACCCGGTGGGCAGATGAAGGAGCCGTGCTCTATGCATTGACGCGCCCGTTTCCGATTGACTTTATGGATACATTTAGCGCCGACGCAGCCCCTGTGATTGACTATCCTGTCTCTGATTATTTCACCTTGTCTTCTTTTAGCGGGGGAGGCTTCCCACATTCCGCAGATCATCCGCTCAAACCTCTCCTTCAGCAGTGCTTTGGGCCTGATCTGGAGATGAAGCAGACCCGTGATCGTTGGTAAAGATCTGCCGTCTGCTGGCTCTACCAGACGCTGGCAGATCTCTCCCTCCTGATCACGCCTCGCCTGCGCTACCGCGCCTGGCTGGTTACTGTGCAGCGAGACCGGGTGCCTGTTACACAGTAACCAGGCGATGGGATCCACCTCGATGACGAAGAATACCCCCGTTTTTCTATCATGTGCATGTGCAGTGTGTCAAAAAAAGCCTTTCATGGGATGAGAAGGCTCCCTTTTTACTTTAGCGGGGGTAATTCTGCCTCATTTCAGTTTAGTGATGGCGCTTAGCAGGGAAATGTGTGTACGAAAAAATATTATAACCCCAATTTCTGGGGAACTGGTCAAGGAAGAGCATCCTCTGATCAACAGAGGATTTGCTCAAGAATCAACAGCTTATTGTCAAAATTTACACCTACGATAGATGGCGACAGACGCTTCAATGAATAAGTTGGAGTAGATGCCACAGATGTGGCCCAAAGATGAACAGGCCGATGACGACTGAGAGCATCGCGCTGAGTAAGACCGCGCCGGCCGCTACATCTTTGGCGATCTTCGCCAGGGGATGGTATTCGGGCGAGGCCAGGTCGACGCAGAGTTCGCACACTGTGTTAATCATCTCAGTGACGAACACGCCAGTGATAGCCATAAAGACTATGGCGAACTCAATGGCCGAGATATGCAGGATAAGGCCCATGATGATCGCCAGCGCCGCCACCAACGCGTGAACGCGCACGTTGCGCTGCGTGCGCAGCGCGTACCACAGACCTGTGAAGGCATAGCCGAAGCCAGCAATAAACTTGCTCCACTCACCCTGGGGAGCGGGTGGAGGCGTTGCTGGCTGACCCATTGTCGTTATGCCTTCTGCCCCACGGATGCGAGCACGTTCTGTTGGAGTTGCACCATGGCCTGGTAGCCTGCCTCGGTATGATCGTCATAGCCGACCAGGTGCAGGACCCCGTGAGCAATGAGATAGACCAGCTCATAGGTCGGGCTGTGACCCACTTCCCCGGCCTGGCGGATGACCGTGGGCCAGGAGATCGCGATATCGCCTAGATTGGTGGTCAGCTCAGGCGGCGTGACAAAGACTTTTTCGTCCTGCTCAGCGGTTTCTTCCCTGGACCATAGCTGCTCGGCGGGCGCGTCTACCAGAGGTTTGTTCAACAAGGGAAATGAGAGGACATCTGTGGGGATGTTCTGCTGGCGATATTGCCTGTTCATGTCCCGCAATGTCTCGTCATCGGTGATCAGCAGCGTCAGCATCACCGGTTGGTTCACTCCTGCCTCTTGTAGGGTGTACTGTACCACGCTGTCTAGATCGATAGAAGCCAGCGCCTGCGTCAGTAACCGGTTGAGTTCGTCGTTCTCTACGTTCGTATACAGATCTATCTGCGCGAGTGGTTCTTGCATTAGATGGTAC
>JBDTHH010000125.1:0-16828 GCA_039937055.1 Ktedonobacteraceae bacterium
TGTACTGGCTCCCGTGACTGTCGGCTTCGCGCTGGCAGCGCTGGCGATGAGCGGAGGCACTGCCGGACTGCGCCATCTGTGGCCGGCGGCGCTGAGCGCCGGGATGGTCCTGTTTGCCGGCGAGTGGCTCTTTAGCCGGGTACCCGGCGTGGAACTGGCCGGCGTCTTCGCGGCTATCCCGACAACTGTGTTGCTGGCTATCTGGGGCCATGCAGCCGCCAGGCGCGCAGGGCAGAGTGCGATAACAGCAGGTAAACAGGCAGCGCACGCCGACGCTACACTCCCTACGAGTAGCGAAGGGACCGCGCTGGATGACAACGCTCCAGGCGCTCGACGCATGCTTCAGGCACTGCTGCCTTACGCCGTTTTGATCGTGGGCCTGCTCCTCTCGCGGCTGGTTCCTCCCTTCCAACTCTGGCTGCAAGAGCTGGGAGTCCTGACGCTTCCCAGCATCGGGCTGCACTTCCAATTCCTGTACAATCCAGGCTTCTATCTGCTGCTTGGGGCACTTACCGCGCTGCTCTACCTGGGTCCGAAAGCGCGCGAGTTCCCCACGGTCCTGCTGCGAACTCTGCAACAATTTACGCCTGGCGCTGTATCGATCGTCAGCTTCCTGGCGGCCTCGCAGATTATGGGGGCCAGTGGCATGATAGCCGTGCTGGGGAACGCGGCAGCGACCCTCGGCGGCGGGTATAGCTGGATAGCACCCTGGCTGGGCGCGTTGGGCGGCTGGCTCACCGGCTCAAACGCGGGCAGCAACGCCATGTTTGCGCGCTTGCAGCAGGAGACGAGCATACGCGCAGGCCTCCCGGTATACTGGGTAATGGGCACGCAGAACGGCGCTGCCTCTATCGCCACTACGATCTCGCCCGCGCGCATGGTACTCGCCACCTCCACCACAGGGATCGCAGGCCAGGAGGGCCAGTTGCTGCGACGCGTCGGCCTGCTAGTGCTGGCGGCGGTGCTGCTGATCTCGCTTGTGTTGTTTGGCATTGTGCTGGCGAAGCTCCCGGCGTTCTAAAGAGCATCTCGGTCCGCGTAGGGGCTATGGCTTGCCCATGCGTTGATACTTATTCATCTGTCAGTCTTGGAACCGGGCATCCGCCGACAATACGGGCCTCGGTTCCAAGGCCAACAGATCACTCCATCGGGGATGTACGACCAGACGACGGCTACAGGGCCTCTCGCCCTGGTTCCCCGGCCGGGATATTCAGAATGGTGTATTCTTTGTGGCGAATATAGACCTCGATCAGATGAGTTTTGTCGGGTAGGGTGATGTTGTGCCGCTCATCGCGCCCGCTCAGTGTCGCTTCCCGCTGCGTGCCTTCAGGAAAGTGGACCCGCAGACACGCTCCCCGGTCTTGCACCACACAGCCATGCTGTTGCAGAAACGTGGTAAAGAGCGCCTTGCGTTCCTCGTCGATGCGCGTCGTGACCACCAGCGGCTGTCGTTCATCTTCCATCTCTGTTCTCCTCTGGCATGCCAAAGACCTGCGCCACCATCTGGATGGCCTGTTCCTCTCCCACCAGTTCAACGAGTTGTCGGTGATAGCGGTCCATGTTTTCCATCCGCGCCGTAATATACTGATGCCTGGCAACCACTGCCAGGCCCTCCAACCCGCGTTGGGCTGCGCTATACTCTGCCTCGATCTGCTTCCTAAGCTGGGCAACGGTGCTGATGCCTGTGTCCATACTATCCTCCCTTTTCTAAATATGTTTAAATATATTCACCGGTTGATTGCAGCAAGACCGCTCATCCATTTTCTTACAGTATATTCTGGTAGCTACCAGAAGTCAATACCAGACAGTGACTTTTACAGATTGTGTTACAATGTAAGAATACTTCTGGTATGCCCCTGGTAGCTACCAAATAAATCGAACAACTAAAGGATGTTGAGAATGTATGTCACTAGAAAAAGACACAAAAATTGATGAGGTTGTGGAAGAACTCAGCAAACGCATCGTACAGGGACAGTATGTAGCTGGTCAACGCTTACCATCAGAGCGCGAGTTAGCTGACGAATTGCATGTCAGTCGTGTGACAATCCGAGCAGCTTCATTGAGACTTCAATCGGGAAACCTCGTTGACATCGTTCCAAGAGGAGGGGCGTTTGTTCGTTCTTCAAGCACCAAAGCTACCATTGCGAGTGGACCTGAGCTAAAACAGTCAGGCTCATTTATTCGTGCCATGCAACAACAGGGAAGACAAACCCTCGTTCGTTTCATTGAGCCATCCTCCATCATCCCGGCTGGTAGCGAGATAGGTACGAAAATGAACACAGACCCAGGCATACCAGTCTTACGCCGTTACCGTATGCATCTTGTGGACCGCATTCCCTATCGTATCTTAGATAGCTACTACCTTGCTTCCCTGCTCAGTGATCTGCTCGGTAAGGATGAGGGGTACATTCCACTCTTCAAGTGGCTACGAGAACACACCGGAGTAAGAGCGGTGCAGGCGAGAGAGCGCCTTCATTGCCGTATGCCATCTGCGGAGGAAGCTCGTCTTTTGAACATCTCAAGAGGCCAGCCTATCGTTGATATGGATCGTTGGGTGCGGGGAAATGACGGAACCTTGTTCGAGTACACCCACATAATAGCGAATGGTGCTCTACACGAATTTGCGTATACCTATGACCTGCACGAGGAGGCCAGCATATGATGCCTCTCGATGAAGTCACTCGCACAAAACTGATACAAGATATCGCGCGGCTCCTGGCAAAGAAGCAACGGCTAGCTTTTGCCTCGGATTTTCATGCCTTCGTGGAAGGAAGAACCCTGACACTCGCTGGCGTTACCTTCGAGACGTTTCCCAAGGGACCGAACACAAAGCGGAGTGACGGCGATGTGGTCGCCCATGCGATTGTGATGGCACTGGCAGCGGCAGTCAATAAAGGAGATATCGATGATTGGTTTCCCGACAAGGGAGAAACTGGCGTTAAATCCATTGATTACCTTCCTGAAATGCGCCGCCGTCTCATCGTGCCTGAGCATCTTGTTCTCAGTACCATAGATGTGACCATTCTCTGCGGAGAACAACCGCGTATGAAGAAGCGTCTTCCTGAAATGCAACACAACATTGCCGAAGGGCTAGGCATAGACCTCGATCAAGTGCATGTGAAAGTAAGTAGCATGGATGGACAAGATGAGATAGCAAAATTAGCGGGTATTGAAGCTCGTGTGCTAGTCAGTTTATGGGAAGGACTGTAGAAAACTCCCTTGATACGACTAGCAGAAAGGAGTTTTCCTTGCGCATACACATCACCTCTGAGACGCCTATTGACTTACAAATGCATATGACCAATCCCGGAGAAATTTTCCGCTATGCTCGTCAAAAAGAAGTCAGCATTCATGGAGGTTAATGCCACGCTTCGTTCTGCCAGCTCTTCTCGCCTGGTGAAGCAGGAGTCCCGCGACATCTTCGCGGGACTCCTGCTTTCCTATGATGATATGGATAATTGCGTGCTTGTTTCAGCAAGCGAAAGATCAGAATGAGCTATTTATCCACGCCCCCCTGCAACTTGATAGCGGCGATGATTGGATCGCTGTGATGTTCGGCGAGGCGTATCTCAGCTTTGCGCAGGTTTAAGGCACTATTGATCAGAGCGATATGGGTATAGGCCTGTGGGTAGTTGCCAAGCGCGATATTATTGCGCGTATCGATCTCCTCGGAGAAGAGGCCCAGGCGATTCGCGCAGGTCAGCAGGCGTTCAAACAGCGAGCGGGCCTCACTGACGCGGCCCTGCATGGCCAGGTTATCGACGAGCCAGAAGGTGCAGATGGTGAACGTGCCTTCGTGACCTGGAAAGCCATCCTCGTTGAGATAGCGATAGACGAAGCCATTCTCATCGGTCAGGCGCTCGATGGTGCGATCAACGGTCGAACGCATGCGCGGATCATTGGGCGAGATGAAGCCGACCAGGGGCAACAAGAGATTAGAGGCATCCAGGACGGGGACGCCATAGGCCTGAGTGAAGGCGCCCAGTTCGGTACTGTAGCCGTGAGTCAGGATATCGGCGCGAATCTGATCGCGCACATGCTGCCAGCGCGCGAGATCAGCCTCAAGGTTGAGCTGTTCGGCGGCGCGGATGCCGCGATCGAGCGCGACCCAGCACATTACCTTGGAGTACACGAAGTGACGTGAGTCGCCGCGCACCTCCCAGATGCCATCGTCAGGCTCGTGCCAGTGGGCGCACACATGCTCCACCAGCGAGCGCATCATCTCCCACAGGTGGCCATCCAGTTTCTCACCATAGCGCTCGAAGCCCCCCTGGCGCCGGTAGAGGTGAATGCAATCCAGCACCTCACCGAAAACATCGAGCTGCTTCTGCAGGGCCGCGCCGTTGCCGATACGCACAGGGCGAGAGCCGCAGTAGCCTTCGAGATGCGTCAGTTCCCGCTCAGTCAGATCGCGCTCGCCGCGGATACCGTACATGATCTGCAAGTCCTCGCCATTGGAGTACGAGAGGCGCCGCAGCCAGTGGGTGAATGCCCGTGCTTCGTCGGTAAAACCAAGCACGTTCAGGGCATAGAGCGTAAAGGTGGCATCGCGCAGCCAGGTAAAGCGATAATCCCAGTTGCGCACGCCGCCAATCTCCTCCGGAAGGGAGGTGGTGGGGGCGGCCACAATTGCGCCGGTGGGGGCATACGTCATCATCTTGAGCACAAGGGCGCTGCGCTCAACCAGTTCGGCGTATGGTCCCTGGTAGTTGCAGCCAGCGATCCATTCGCGCCAGCAATGCAGGGTATGCGCGAGTTCCCAATCGAAGTTTCGCTCATGCAGCACCTGTCCCACCAGCTTGCGCGCAGCCTGAGCGCTGCGACCCATACCCAGGGCAAAGGCCAGGCGCTCTCCTTCGCGCAGCGTCACCTGCACTACAATCGAGGGATGTCTATCACCGGCATCCTGTTCGATGCGCAACGTGAAGTCGCGCAGACGATATGCGCCCACGATTGCCAGGCCAGCATGCTGGTCTCCGCCAGAGATGACGGCGCCCAGGTTATCTGGCACGAGGTAAATCTCGCTCGGTGAGGAGGCATAGTCCGGCGTCACCTTGAGCGTCATGGTGACCGGAAGTTCACCATAGGTACACTCCACGATACGCACCAGGCTATGGCAGGAACCATCCTCGCTGGACCAGGTATTATTGTTCATGCCACGATACGGCCAGGCGGTCAGCGCCTCAACCGGCATGAAGTCGGTGAGCACCACTTCGCCGGTGGTGCTGGCAAACCTGGTCTGGAGCACATTGCTCCCGCGCAGGTAGCGCTGCGATCCAGGGATCGTACTATCCGTGGGGGCAACCTGAAAGTAGCCCCCCTGGTTCACATCCAATAAACGACAAAAAGAGGCCGGACTATCAAAGTCCGGAAGACAGCCCCAATCAACTGATCCATTTGGGGCGATCAGCACGACAGAATGACAATCACCGATAACGCCATAAGAAGTGATTGGTTGATAAGTGCGAGTATCTGCGTTTGGCCCGACCATACACGCCACTTCCCTCTATGGAACTATTTCTACAGCTCTTCTAAGACCTCTTAGCAAGATCCTTATATGAGGAGAGGACGGAGAAGACCGCCTTCTAGTAACAAGATATTAGTACCAACCCAAATAGGGGGGTCCTTGCGCTGCTATCTCTCTCTTCTATCATAACCATCGAATCTATTGGACTCTATGCGTAGGGGAACGAAGGACGGCCAAGTCTCGAAAAACCCCGTTTCATCGACATACGGTGCTGGACATAATAGAGTGCAGGTGGTACTCTGTAAATGAGTGCCATGCACCGTATCACTGCGTTGTTCAGGTTAAGACCTTCACGATAGCTCACTTCGTCACAGACTTTGGGCGAGGCTCTAGTCACTGGAGATAGGCGGTTAGCAGCAGGGAGAGACAATGAGTAAGTTTCAACAGATCATGCATCACCCGGCCGGGAAAATCGGCCTGACAGTAGGGTTGATATTTGGCTTTGTAGCAGCGACCATGGGCGAGGCCAGCAAAGCACTGCTGTTCGCGGGTCTCTGCCGGGTCCTGGCAGCGCGTTTTGCTCGCTAGAGCAAGCGTGTAACGCCCACAATTCATACGTTAGAGAAGATAGTATGTAGGGCGTGGCTTCGGCTCCCCTTGCCCGCCGACAATGCCTCACCGTCCTGTGAGTGTCAGGACGGCGAGCCGAAGCCACGCCCTACGGGATTTTATCAGGCGCCTATGGCTTCCAGGATAGCGTCGAAGGGTTGAGCGACACAGGTAAACATGGGCGTATCACGCAAGGTGTAGGAGCTGGCTTCGGTTTCACGCAGGGCCTGCACCAGATCCAGGAAATCACTTACGCTATCCGACTCGAAGGCCACGACAAATTCCTGGTCATCCAGCCCATACGAATAGGTCGTATTCAGCGTGATCTGCGGGTACGTCAGGCCCAGGCGAATATGCTCGTTCATCATTCGCTTGCGATCCTCCAGAGGCAGCGCGTACCAGGCGCGGGTCTTCACAAATGGATACACGAAGAGGTACTTCTTATCCTCAGGCGCAATCACCAGGCGCGGGTCATGGGCGCCGCGCGCGTTTTTGCCGACATAGATAGAACGCTTGGTCATAGACAGGAAAGACTGGGACTCGCGCAGGTAGGGACCAATGATGCTGCGGCGCAGCCTGCTGCTCAGCGCCTGCACATGCTCTATCTCATACGTCGCCTGCCAGAGCATTAGATCGCAATCGGTACGCAAACCATAGAGGCTATAGCTGCGTAAAAGAGAGGACTCCGCGTATTCATCATAGATAGCCAGCGCTTCCTGTTTCCCCTGCAGGCGTGTCTGCTCCGAGAGCAATTGCCACTGGGGATCGAGCTTATAGAAGGCGAAACGCACCAGTTGGCGCGGCTGCTTCGTTTTCTGCCCATCAGCAGCCTGTTCGGGCTGAGCAGTTGTTGTGTGCTGTGCCATTATTCTCCCTCATAGTACTGTATAATAGATGCCACCAGGCCGTCTATCGTAAATTCTCTGGCCTCGATATGGACAGCCAGACCCAGTTCGCGCGCCGTCTGCGAGGTGATGGGGCCGATACAGGCGATACGCACATCTTGCAGCAGCGAGTGGACAGACTGGTTCGTCGTGGGTTCTACGCAACGTTCAAGCCACTGCACAAAATGGCGCACAGTAGATGAACTGGTAAAGGTTAAGATGTCGAGCTGGTGAGTCTGCAAGAGCCGCAAGACCGCGCGGCCCCGCTCATCATCGCTGGCAGCAGGCAGCGTGCGATAGGCGGCCACCTCATCCACCTGCATACCAGCTCGCTGCAGGTCGGTGATCAGCACCTTGCGAGCCTCGGCGGCACGCGCCACCAGGACCCGTGTCCCCTCCAGAGCCTGGCCACGCCGCCTCGTCTCCTCAATCAGGGCGGCAGCTACTCCCTCGGCGATATACTCATCCGGCACAAGATCGACGCTAAGTCCGTAGCGCACCAGGGCCGCGGCCGTGGCGGAGCCGATGGCCGCGATGCGTATCGGGGCGAGTGCCTGGTAGCCCAGACTATGGAGGCGCTCAAGGCAAAAAGTCACGCCGTTCGCGCTGGTGAACACCAGCCAGGTATAGTATGACTGAGGTACCGTTGAGCCAGGTTGAGCCAGCTTCTTCAGGGCCTCATCAAGCGGCTGCCAGTCCACCGGGGGCACCAGCCGAATCGTCGGGAACTCCACAGCCGTCGCTCCCAAGGCCCTTAAGCGCTCGCTCAAGACCCCGGCCTGCTCACGCGTACGCGTCACCAACACACGTTTGCCCCTGAGTGGCAATGTTCCCGAACTCTGTTCCACACTGTATTCAGACACTCTGACGCTCCTGTACCCTATCATCACCGGGAATGAGCATGCCGATAATCTCAGCGGCGCCCTGGGCAAGCGCCTGCTCAGCCAGGGTAATACCCAGTTGCTCAGCCGCTTCCAGGCCGGCCTCCGGCGTCCAGGGTACACATCGACTCACGCGCACCTGGCGGCGCCCATCCAGGTCGATGACCAGCCCTGAGAGCGTCAGTGTCTCTTGCTCAACGACAGCATAAGCCCCAACGGGCAGGTAACAGCCGGCGCCCAACCAGCGCATGAAGGCCCGCTCGGCGGTCGTCGTGGCCTGCACCAGCGGGTCTATCAGGGGCGCAATGAGAGCCTGCATCTCCGGATCGGCGCGTATCTCCAGGGCCAGCGCACCCTGTCCAGGGGCCGGCAGCATGTCTTCAAGGGGCAGATAGGTCAGGCGGTCGGCGAGATGCACTGGCAGATCGAGCCGGTGCAGGCCGGCGGCGGCCAGGACAATCAGATCATATTCACCCGCATCGAGCTTGCGCAGGCGGGTATCGACGTTTCCACGCAGCGGCAGGAACTGCGCCTGTGGGTACAACACGCGTAACTGCGCGGCACGGCGCAGGCTGCATGTGCCGATACGCAGCTCGGTCCCGTCGTCAGAGGGGGCGCGCCCGAATTCAGGGTGTGCCACGAAGACATCGCGCACATCCTCGCGGGGGCCGATAGCAAATACGCAGAGGTCCGGCGGCTGAAGCGTAGGCAGGTCCTTGAGGCTATGCACCGCCAGATCGATACGCCGTTCGTGCAGGGCATGCTCTATCTCTGTTACAAAGACCCCATCGCCGCCGATCTGTGTCAGGGGGGCATCGGTGTTACGATCGCCCCTGGTGCGAATTGGCGCGATATGGATCTTCAGGTTGGGCCAATGCTGCCGCAGCCGCGCGCTGACCCGCTCCGTCTGGATCATCGCCAGTCTGCTGGCGCGGGTGCCAATGGTGATCTGCTTCATCTGTACCTGCTTCCAAATCAAATAAGTAGCGTAACGCCTCAGCATAGAGATGTCCCTGCCCCGCGGCCGCAGCATCCTTGAGGCGCAGGGTAGGTGTATGCAGAAGCTTGTTCATAAGACGAGTAGTCAGTTCTTGCACAGCGGCCGCCTCGCGCTCAGAAAGCGTGGTGGAGAGCTGGCGCAGGGTGCGAGCCAGTTCCTGCTGGCGCAGCTCATCAACATGCTGGCGCAGTTCACTGATTGTATCCACAACACTCAATGAACGCAGCCAGCGCTCAAACACAGCAACCTCCTGCGCCACAATCTCCTGCACACGTTGCACCTCCTGCAAGCGCAAGCGCATCCCTTCGTTAACGGCGGCATGCAAATCATCAAGGTTGTAGAGATGGACGCCGGGCAGACCTGCAACGGCAGGGTCAATATCGCGTGGGAGAGCGATGTCAATGAGTAGCAGTGAGCGGTCCGGGCGCTGGCTGAGTACCTCCTGCATAAGTTCAAGTGTGATCAGCGCGCGCGGCGCACGCGTCGAGCTAATCACCACATCAGCCTCTACCAGGGCTGGGGCAAGCTCGCTAAAGGGCCGGTGCAGCGCTCCAAAGTGTTGCGCAAGCTCCTGGGCATGGGCGTCAGTGCGGTTCACGATGAGCAGACGCCGCGCGCCGTTATCGCGCAGGTTGCGCGCGGCGACTTCGCTCATCTGCCCGGAACCTACCAGCAAGACACAGGCGTCGTTGAGGCGCGGAAAGAGTTGGTGCGCCAACTGCACGGCGACATGGCTGATGGAGACGGCGTTGCGACTGATGCCGGTCTCGCTGCGAGCGCGCTTGCCGGTCACCAGGGCCGCACGAAAGAGGGCCGAGGTGATTGACCCGACATAGCCACTGGCCTGGGCCAGTTCGAGTGCCTCTGCCACCTGCCCCTGAATCTGTGGTTCCCCCGGCACCAGCGAATGCAGCCCGCAGGCGACGGCCAGCAGGTGCGAGACCGCGTCCTGATCCGCAAAGTCGTAGCTATGCGCCATCAACTCAGCGAGAGCGACCTGTCGGGCCTCACTGAGCACACGCAGCAGATGGGTACGCCCCTCGTCGACGCTAGAGCAGACAGCATACAACTCCAAGCGATTACAGGTTGAGAGTAAAACGCATTCTTGCGCCCCCTGGCGCGCCGCCTGGAGCAATTGAGGTATGCGCCGCGTGGAACAGCTCAGGCGCTCGCGCAATGCTATAGGCGCAGTGGTGTGATCGACGCCAACAACGACAATATGCATGCAAACCTCATAAATCTCAAATTCTTAGGTGGTCTATATAGATTTTAGCGATTTTTTTCAAATAGTCAAGGCGTTGGACCTCGATATTCTCTCAGGCAAACACCCTATGTTTTTGCTCAGGTATTCGCCTTACCTACCAGAACGTTCGCCAGCAGGCTATCCGCAAGGGCCGGCGCTTCTCTATCCCCTGATAGTACCCGTTGTGCTGGCACTGGACATCTTTTAAAGCGCATAGGGTAAACGGTCAGAGGAGATTTGAGCATGCCTCCTGTGGTACAAACTCAAGGCTAATGGCCTCCTCGCCGCACCCTATGCCCTTTTGCTCCCGCAAATCTGCCCTTGCGGACAGATACGTCCCTTGTCGGGATTTGCTGAATGTGCTACTATCCGACAGAGGTTTCGAGAAGGAGCAAGCGGAAACAATGCAAGGATCGGAGCAGACGGAGACAGCAGTTCCCACTGCACAAACAGTCCCAGGGACAGCTTCCGAGACGGGAACCCATGTCTCGGGAGCGCGCGCGCACATTGATGGCGGACGGAGCTTCGACTGGCTGGCAATTGGTATCGTGGTGGTGATCGCGGCCATCCTCGCGCTGGCGACACGCATCAATGCGCAACCATCCAGCGCGCTCACGCCGATTGCCGTGCTCAGCGCTACTGGCTGTGGGCTGCTGGTGACAGCCATACGCAAGCTGCGCACGCCACGGCGCCCCGGACTGCCGGAAGCCGCGCTAAGCGGTTTCTTTTTGGCATTCATCCCGTTCCTGGCCGCGCTTACTTATCCCGAAGTCATCAGCGTGCTGAGCACGGACGCGGACCAGCAGCAGGGATTTTTCAGCACCTGGGTGCTCGTTGCAGGATGCAGCATCCTGTTCAGCATCACCGGCGCGGTTCTGGGGCACCTGGCCTTTGCTCCACTGCGCCAGGCATCTGTCAGGCAGGCGGATGAAGCAGAAAGCGCGATCTCTTCCCTGAACGAAGAGGAGAACACAGCGCTCCAGGACGATGAGATAGAGCCAGCGACCACGGACTCGCTAGACGGGACAGAGACAACCACTGACGCCTCGCTGGACCCTGACAGGGCAGCAGATGATGAGCCAGATGAGGCAGAGACAACTACTGACGCCTCGCTGGACCCTGACAGGGCAGTGCTGGCGACGGCCCCTACCCCCCAGCCAGCGCGTTCGCTCGTCAGCTACCTGATCACCATAGTGCTGTTTGCCCTGGTGCCCACTGTCGTGGCCTATATCTTCGCGGCGGCCTTCGACTTTATGCTCAGCGTTTACCAGTATGCGCCCGGTCCCTATCCCACACTGCGCCTGTTCAGTGGCATGCTACCGTGGCAGATACCTATTCCGCTTCATTTAAGCGGCCCCACTATGCGCGCCACCATCCTCTTGCTCTGGCGCATTCCACTGTTCCTGGGGAACCCCGCTGCATTCGATGTGCTGTCGCTGGAGCCTTTTATCATCAGCGGAGCCGCTCTGGGTCTGCTGTTACTGACGATGCACAACCATGGCTCCGCGACTTCAGAACCGGCACCCTCGCTGAGCTGGCCAAAGTACCTCTTGCTTGAAGCTGTGCTTGGCCTGCTGCTTGTGCTCGCGCCCGATCTCTGGGTGCTGAGGGGGCTGGAGGGATTGTTGCAGATTCCCGCGCTCAATTTTGTGCTTCCGATACGCACCCTGCACATCCTGGACCCACTCAACTTCACCCTCAACCTCGTGAGCGGCCCGCTGGTCTGTATGCTCACTGGCCTGCTCCTGCGCAGGATATATCAGGGAAAACGACCTGCGTAGGGAGCATCCATAGGCCCGTAGGGTGGGGCTTGCCTTATAGGCGTGAACGTACGCTGAAAAGGAGGTTGCTCAGCATATCTGTAGGGCAGGGATTGCCTTGCCCTTACAGATACTTTACGATACACGATAATTGACCCAAAAGAACCCGCCGCAAGCCGTTGTGGTTTCAACCCAAGCGGATAGGCGAGGTTTCCTTGGCTATAGCCCTTGCTTGTGGTATTCCTGTCTCCTATGTTGTATCATAAGGCCATGCAAAAGACAGAACGACTTGCATACCAGAGTGATGAACATCGAGTCCATTTGATGGTGTCTCATGCGATCTAATACCCATGTCGGCGCACACCCATTGTAACAGGTGCGATATAAGCACGTTGTCAGCAGCTCAATGAGCTGAAACCATTCACCACTCTCTTGATGCTCAGAAAGGGATCTAGCTCATGGCGAAGGCCACGATGACACTCAAACAGGCGCTCACGTGTCAGCCGAACCATCTGGCATGGTTTGCTGCCACGCATGCCTTGTTTAATCAGGTAGTGGCCTTTTACTTTGATGTAATCAATGCCCATGAGAAACTGCTTGATCTCTCCAATAAAGATGCCCTCACCGCCTTAGAAAAGCTGACGCATACAACCAAAGCCAATCCCGGTCCGATCATGCCGTTGCAGGCCATTGGTGAACATATCCCTGCCATGTTCCGTCGAGCAGCCATCAATGCTGCCATAGGGTCTGCTCGTTCCTTCTTTGCTCATCTTAAACAGTGGAGAGCCCGCAAAGCGAAAGCGGAAGCCAAAGGCAAAAAATGCGGAGACCGTCCACCTGTTCCCCCGCGCACCTGGAATAAGTCAGCCCCCTTCTACAACGGGCTCTGGAAAGAGCGAACGGCTTGCCATCTCCTGCTCAAAGTCTGGACGGGGACCTGTTGGAGTTGGGTGAAGCTGAGAACGTTGGGGCGTGAGGTACCCGAAGGCTTTGAACTGGGCAGCCCCTCCTTGATCCGAAAAGGGGATCGCTGGTGGCTCCATACTCCTCTTGAAAAAACATTCAAAGGGCCTGCAAAGATTGCCAAGCAGGTCACAAAGAGGCACACCAAAGTGTGTGCAGTCGATCTCAATCTAGGCGACAGCCTGGCTGTGTGTGTGATTCAAACTGTCGAAGGTACGATCCTTGCCACCACGTTTCTCACAGGTGGCAACGAGATAGCCGGCTTTAGGAAGAGGCAGCTTGGCATCATTGCACGCAATCGCAGCAAGACCAGAATCATTGCCCAGAGTGAACAGGATAACGCCGCCCTGTGGAAAAGGATCCGACATCGTGATGAAGACTTGGCCCATCAGATTAGCGCTCGCATTGTCACGTTTGCCAAAGAGCATGAGGCGAGTATTCTCGTGTTTGAACACCTGGGGAACCTGAAGCCAGAAAAGGGTGCCTATAGCCGACGCGGCAATAGCAAACGCGCCTTCTGGATGAAAGGGTCCATCTTCCAACTTTCTAAATATAAAGCCTGGAATGAGGGGATCATCACGAGCCGAGTCAATCCTCGCAACACGAGCCGAGAGTGTGCCCGTTGCCATGCACAGGTCGCACGCTATAGCCAGGGACACCCGACTGAAGGCTACACCCCCGGAGCCCCTCTCGTGTTCTGTTCTCACTGCGGCATGCATGGAAATGCAGACAGAAATGCCGCCATCGTGATTGGGCAGCGTCTCATCACCCGTTCTCAAGAAAAGCCTCCCACTCCTCATGCGTGTCATGAAGAGGATGCGAAAGCATCAGGTGTGATTATCTGCCAGGACGCCAAAGGGGAAGAGGGACCATCTATCTCTCCAGCTCGGCATACAGATCGTCAGGAGCATGGCACCGCTCACGGGGAAACGCTTTGGATGGAAGAGCGCTCCCCATCTATTCCTACCCAACTACGGTTCTTCAGCGAGTAGTTTCTACGAGACACATACTCAGGAGACCGCGTACAGAGGAGTGGAAGAAGTCGCCGTCCCTTCAGGGCGTGCGGAGTGTCACAGCGCCTGTAGAATTATACGTACAGGATGGCTCGTGGGAGAGGCACATCATCTATTGTGAGTTACATGGGGGCAGTCGGAGTCGCACCTGTTTCATTCGATCATGTCCTGGCCAGAGAGTGCAGGTCAGGACAGCAGCACATGCGCTTTGTGGCGGAAGGACCGGTTTTTTTCCATGAATGATCCACGTTTTCTGGTTATTTTCAGTGTCGTCATTGGCCTTTTAGGAGTGTACAACCTGTATCAAGGGCGCAAACGCATGGCGGCGGTACGGGCAAATGGGCTGAACACTGCCTGGTACAAGCAGGTCAGTATACTCACCGGGATCGAGTATATTCTACTGGCGCTGGTCTTTCTTTTGAGTTCAAGCATCAGAACCGGGGTGCTTCCTAAGAGCCTGAACAACATTGTTTTTCCGCTCTACCTGCTGATCCTGCTATCGGCGGCCGTGATTGCGGGTCTTGTGATCCGGCAAGCGTTTAAGAACTCTCGCCAGCTTCGCGCGTCGGCCGCTAGCAGGGCCGGGACGCTGGAAAGGGTAAACGGGGCAAGTACGAACATGGGGAGCGCTGACGATCTCACGGATGAAGAGGGCCTGACCGAGCAGCAACGCAGAGAGGGAGCGCAACGTCGGCGCGAGCGGCGCCAGAAGGCGGCAGCCGCGCGTCGTCGCAAAGCTGGGAAGGCGTGATTAGCACTCATAGACCCTCAAGGGTCAGTTGTAGCTCATAGGCGCCCTGTTGCGCATCATATATGGCATGCAGGCGCTGGATACGACACGACGCACTCTGGCCGCTTCCGCTGGGCGCCAGGCTATCGGTCAGGGTGATGGCATCGAAGAGTTGCAGCGCCGGGTTAAGTGGCAGCATAACGGTGTGGGTCGTCTGCGCGCGCGTCTCCTGGGACAACAGAAAGCTGGCTTTCTGCGCGCATTGCGTGGTGTTCACAAGCTTGGGATCGACATGGTGCAGGATACGCTCGACGCCCACCTGGTGCAGGTGTGTACTATCATAGACTTCAGCCGTGGTCAGCGCCTGCGGCGAGCCGCCAGAGGGCGGTTTGCCGTTGACGATGACATGATTGGCGCGCAGGTCGTTGCTGCCGAAGCTGACCAGTTCAATCTCAGGCTGGTAGCTCCAGATTGAGGGGTCACTGCTGGAGAGTTCGCGGAACTGCAACACTTCATTCTGATCGAGAAAGTACACCAGACCATACGTGGAGCACAGTTCGTCGAGTGCCTGGCGGCAGGTGCGGCCCGCGTGCAGCACGAAGGTCGGCACCACCTGGGTCATCTGAGAGGTCGTGGGCAGCGAGAGCGCGAAGAGTCCGGCGCGCGCGCTCACCTCGGTGACCAGGTAGCCAAGCGTCTGATTGGTATAGGTATTTTGATAGCGCGCGGGTAGATCCAGGAGGCGCGACAGATCAAAACCCACCAACAGCAAGCGGTTCTCCTGCGGGGAGCGCACAAAGTGAATCTGCCCGATGGAGTAAACGCCAACCTTCACCATGTCGGCAGTCAGCGGGGGTGAGCCGGTCTTGTAGCCCTCGCTTAACACCAGCGAGGCATTCAGACCGATTGGTTGATATAGGCTTCCAGAGGTCACCAGTCCATTGTAGACCCCGTGCGCATTATCCAGCAACACCTCCAGGCGCGCAGGCCTGCCGGGCTGCTCGTAACGCTGGTAGGAGAGCAACGAGGCGGAGACATCAAGGTACTGAGCGGTATTGGTAGACTGGAAAGCGGGGGCGCTGTACACGCTGGGCAGCGAGGTCAGGTAGTAGCGCGAGCCGGCGCTGCCGCTATTGGGGGTAGTCAGTTTGAAGGCCACGGCCCCATAGCTACAGGCAATATCAGGTACAATGAAGCCATTCGACCAGTGAACGAGGTCCGCGGACTGTCTCAGGCGGGGATAGCTGTAGACGGAGCCGGTTAAGAGGCCCGAATCGGCCTCGATACAGGTCAGCGTATAGATGCCGTCCGCGAAAGAGAGGCGCGGAGCCAGCCGGCCAATCGCGGCACTCGTCGCGGGCGCCACGGATGTACCACTGCTCCAGGCACCGCCGCTGGGATTGAAGGTACAGGTGGCCAGGCTATAGCCATCGGAGTACACAATCATGTAGAGCGAGGCGACAAACGTGGGCGCCAGGCCAGCTCCGTAGGCAAGCGGCGGTAGCGTCCAGGTAGTCAGCGCCGACCAGGCTCCCAGCGCGTAGAATGAGCAACCCATGGCCTCACCGCCGAGCACATCGTACAGGAAGAAGACATCGTTGTTCCCGGCGCTCCCAATCCCCTTCAGCAGCGCGCCACCGGGCGCCGCCAGCACGCTGACCGGCCCGCTCCAGCTCACACCGTTGTTGGTCGATGTCCAGGCCCAGAGATCGTTGCCGCCCGTTCCCCGCTGCGCGAAGGCTCGCAACGTGCCGCCCGAATTTGAGACGGTGCAGCCACCATCGCGAAACATCAGCCCATTAGACCCGGACAACGTGCTCCAGACCCCGGTAGCCCACTGGCTTGCCTGCGAGGGATCGCTGATGCGCTGCACCTGGAAAGCGCTGGTAAAGGAGCCGCCGTGCGTTACCTGTACGCGAATGATGCTGTTATCGCCAGCGATGCAGGCATCGTTCCAGGCATCGGCGCTACCAGGATTCTGGTAAGAGGTATAGTGGATGACGTGATCTTCGATGGTAAGCGTCAGGGCGGGAACACGAGTGAGCCTGTTGAGCGAGGTAGTGAGGGCGCTATCAAGCGTGCGAACCATGAGGGGGAGCCTTTCTTGTGGTGTTGGGGATGAGTACGGCACGATGCAGGAATTATGAGAAGAAAGAACAAGGGATCACGTAAGGAAAAGCAGAGAAACAAACGCCGAAAGAGGGGTCTGGAGGGCCAGGGAGATCTGACCCTCTAGCTAGAGTATAACAAGCAAGCAGGCTGCTGTCAAGGCTATGTG
>JBDTHH010000126.1:0-3586 GCA_039937055.1 Ktedonobacteraceae bacterium
GGCGGAATTACGTGACTATCACATTACCGTTCGAGGGCACAAAAAGCAGCAATGGCTTGAAGGCTGAGAAGTTGACAGCTACATGCCCGATTTTAAGCGACCAGAGACGAACAGCATCAACCCAGAATTTGAGTATAGAGGCCAGCTTCTCCCGCCCAGTTCTCCCCAAAAGCCCGCAAAAAACCAACATTGCATATTAGGTCGATGTGAGGTACACTATACAGTGGTATAGTGTGCAGATCACACTATGGTATAGTTAGCTGCACGGAGTTCATGATTACAGTCGTCAAACAGAACGCGCTCGGTGAGGCCAGGGTCCGCTACCAGGGAGAGGTTATCGAGCGCTCAGCGCGTATGATGGTCATTCGGGCCTACTGGGCGTTTCCTGACAGAGACCTGGGCTATACCAATTTCCAGGTGGGCGACCGGTTCATAGAGTACTATTATGCCGACCGCTGGTTTAACATCTTCGATATCGCCAGCGCTGAGGGTGAGCGCAAGGGCTGGTACTGCAATATCGCGCAGCCGGCCGTTCTCTTTGATGATCGCATCGAACAGATTGATCTGCTCCTCGATGTCTGGGTTGACCCAACCGGCACAACACTCGTCTTAGATGAAGATGAATTTCGTAACGACCTCACGCTCACCGGCGAGCAACGCAAAGGGGCTCAGGAGGGACTGCAAACCCTTCTGCGGAACATTGCGGAACGCGAAGGTCCATTCGCAGACATACATATGTAGGTAGAAAAGTACAGGTATAGTGTGCTGCGTGCAGCAGTACTGTGTAGGGGCCGCATAGCGCTCCGGAAGGGCACACTTGATGGAAAAAAGAGACGCCAGGCTGTTCCAGCAACCAGCAGACATAGTAGACCAGAGCTGGAATATCGTGGAGCTTGAGTCTCGCAGGCAGCTTCGCCGAACGGTAAGCGAACTGATAGCACTTGCTACTAGCAGCACGATTACCACCAGTGAGATGCAGCAATACCTGCTCCGTGGCGTGGCAACACACGGCAACACGTTTGCCACGCAGCTTGTGCGTTCGCTTCAACGCGACAATCAAGAGGAACGCCAGTCCATCGTCTGGCTCTTAACCCTATTAAACGATGAAGAAACGCTTACCCCGCTTCAACAGATGGCGCTTAACAAGCGACTCTCTCGCTCGATACGGCTGTCAGCCTCGCTGGTCCTCGCCGCCCTGGGCGCCACCAGGGAGACGCAAGAGGACTATTGCCGTACACGCCTGTACGCCATCGGCTAGGGCAGTCTCATGCTGTAGCGGCGCTCCCGCCTCGAGTACCTCGTAGGGCGTGGCTTGCCTCATAGGCGTGAACGTAAGCCGAAAAGGATAGCCGCCTCGCGTATCTGGTAGGGCGTGGCTTGCCTCATAGGCGTGAACGTAAGACAAAAAAGCGCTTGCAGGGCGAATCCGTAGGGCGTGGCTTGCCTCGCCAGTCAGCGCACCCGCCCTGCGGGCTGACTGGCGAGGCAAGCCACGCCCTACGGAATAACGGCCCGCTTCGGCTTCCGTTCACGCCTATGTGGCTTGCCTCGCCCTACGAGATACGCTTGATGGCCGCTCATTCATGTCTTATGTGTATGCCACGCCCTACCAGATACGACTGCCAGAATTAGCCTTGACATCATAGCGTATAGATGATACCGTTGCTACCAGCCCGATTGGCACGATGCTCATTCAAAGGAAACGAACTTGAGCCCCTACAAATTCATGATAAACGCGTATATCCAGATGAGCGCTTTTACCGCATAGGCGAGCACGCCGGGCCTATGCGGTAGAACGTGGCACTCTTCGATGATGAGTCTGCTCGCACATATGCGAGTGGCCTACTCCTTGTCCGCACTCATCACACAGCTTCCGCTACATTTCTCCTATGCATTTTTCTGTGGCGTGTGTCGCCGGGACACCTCTCATTGGTGGCTGTCCTGCGGTACCGTCAGTTGTGCTGCGCGTGTTCCCCGCCTGCTGGCTGCATCCCCTCCCATCAATGAGAACCTGTCTCACGGCTTCCAGCCTGTTCATCCATTGTCAGACAAAGACAGAGTTCTACTGTTGAAGAATGGGAGTAAAGATATGCCAACAACACACAACACAATAAACGAAACTGGGGATAACGCCGCGTCTCCTCGCGCGCGCCCATTGTGGCGCAACCGGGACTATATGCTGCTCTGGAGTGGGCAGCTTGTATCCTCGTTTGGTTCAGAGGCCTCGTTCCTGGCCTTTCCGCTGCTCATGCTCGCGCTGACGAATTCGCCTGCTCAGGCAGGGCTGCTAGGGGTGCTGCGCAGTCTGCCCTTCGCGCTCCTCTGCTTGCCGGCTGGCGCACTGGTGGACCGCTGGGACCGCAAGCGCGTCATGATCCTGTGCGATAGCGGGCGCGCCATCGCCCTGGGCAGCATTCCGCTCGCCTACGCGCTCGGACAGCTCTCGCTGGTCCAACTCTACCTGGTCGCGCTGATCGAGGGAACGCTGTTCACCTTCTTCACGCTGGCGGAGACGGCCTGCCTGCCGAACGTGGTAGCAAAGGAACAGTTGTCCACCGCTATCGCGCAGTCGCAGATCATCGATGCCTCGTCGCTGCTGGTTGGACCGGCGCTGAGCGGCATCCTGTATGGGATCGGCAGGGTGGTGCCTTTCCTGGCGGATACGGTCTCCTACCTGGCCTCGGTGTGCTCGCTGTTCTTCATCAAGGGCGCCTTCCAGGCTGAACGAAACGTGGAGCCGCGAAAACTGCGCACCGAGATCGTGGAGGGCATAGTCTGGCTATGGCAGCAGCCACTGCTGCGCTTCCTGGCCCTGCTCACCTGTGGCCTGCTCACTCCCTGCTTTGGCTACACGCTGATCTTGATCGTGCTCGCGCAGGGTCAGCGCGCGTCGTCGTTCACTATCGGGCTGGTGCTGGCAGCCGGAGGGATCGGCAACATCATGGGTACAGTGATTGCCGACCCACTGCTCAGGCGCTTCGGCTTCAAGCGTGTCATCACGTGGACAAGCTGGATCTGGGCGCTGACATGGTTGCCGTTGGCATTCGCGCCTAACCTGCTGCTCTTGGCGCTCGCGAACGCCGCCGGGTTTATCGTTGTGCCGGTCTACATGGTAGCCCAGTTCAGCTATCGTCTCTCGCGCATACCCGATCATCTCCTGGGACGCGTCAATAGTGTGTTCCGTTTGATCGCCTACGGCTCCCGTCCCATAGGCATCGGCCTGACAGGTCTGCTGCTCCAGGGAGTCGGACCAGTCGCGACGGTCCTGGTGCTGTTCATCCCCCAGATACTGCTCGCGCTGGCAGTCACAGTCCACCCGCAGATGCGCACTTCATCAAGATGACCCTTGTGCAGCAAGAAATGTTAGCTGCTCTCTTGCTGCACAAGATCACCTGTCGCATCTGGAATAAGTGCAACCTTTTTCATACATTTATTCCAGAGGAAACGTTTGATTTCTTCAAGAATACATTTGCACATTCTTGTGGAATGTGCTATACTATAAAAGAACTAACGCGCCTTAAAGTAAAAGGCCTTAGAAATATGAAGTGGGAAGTGGGATAGAAGTGAAATATGTGGAAGGTCAGGG
>JBDTHH010000127.1:0-3133 GCA_039937055.1 Ktedonobacteraceae bacterium
CGGACTGGCGAGGCAAGCCACGCCCTACGGAATGACGGCACGATTCGGCTTCCGTGTACGCCTATGAGGCAAGCCCCGCCCTACGGATGATACGCCATTGGTTGAAGCTTGAAGAAGTAGTAGTTGCCCTTAAGGCAGACCAGCGCGTAAGGAGTGAGATGTTCATGGCGGATTTTGGAGCTATATTGGTCTGCATGGCCTTTGTTATGAATTTGCTCCACTACATGTTCTTCATCCCTGGCCGGGAGCAGAAGCCGCTGACGTTCTCTGCTCTGGATAAGTACCTGGGCGTGGTGGCATACGTCGTCGCGTATGTGCTGTCGTTGCTAAGGGCGCCTCTGGGCCTATGTCCGTATCTGGTGAAGCTCGTGATCTTCTTCGGTCTCAAGGTGCGCTACGAGTCCGCGCGCAGCACCTATTTTCGTGAAGTGCTCAATATGCTTGGTGATATACTCAATCTTGGTGCCAGCGCGCTCTGTGTGTTTCTTATAGTCGGAAAGCCAACTATCACGCTACCGGCTCTCATCCTCTATCTGCCGGTCTGGGCCGAATGCGTCCGGCTGCTCACTGAGCGTCCACCCATTATATATAGCGCCGCCTGGCAGCTCATGCCCCATAGATGTGTTGCGCGCCTGCTGCTGGCTCGACGGCAGAGCGGCTCGCTCTGGTGGGTGGTAGCGCGCTGCCTGGGTCGCTATTGTCGTTACTACGCGCTCGCTGATGCTGAACGGGCCGCCTATGTGCTGGAGACACTCAAGCAGCGTGCTAGGGAGGATGACGATCTGACGATCTCTCGCGCAGGCTTGAATATATGCGTGCGTTTCGCATCATGCCCCTGGAACATGGGCTGCGTGGTGGCAGAGTGCGAGATGTCGCGCGCGGCGAAGTATGGATCCATGCCGCCTGGACCAATGATCCCTGGCTGCTTGTTGGTATGGCCATCAGGCGCGCCCCCTGGACGTTTGACCCGCGCTACCTGCGGCGCCCTCCCGCCTATATGACGCAGTCGAATCGCCTGGCGACCCTGCTAGTGTTGCAGCACGCGCGCTATAGCCCGCCCTTCGCCGTCTTCCAGTTCGGTCACGAGATACGGGTGGCGCGCCTGCACCTGTTCTACCTCGTGCTGCGCTGGCTGGGTGCCGATATCGAGGCGAAAGTGCTCGCCGACGGCACCTTTCAGTTCGACCAGTTTATCTGCTCCCTCAATGCCGCTATCCATCCCGATCATGCCCCGGAGAAGCAGCGACCTTTATGGACCGATGAAGAAGCTATCGCCGACATCCTGCGCAGCTATCCTGTTGACAGGCCAATCGCTGCAATGGATGTGGCGGAGCGCTATACCTATCCAGTGAAGTATGTCGAGGAGGTGTTGCTGGGGAAGATCGAGGCTGCCAGGAGGTTTACGTAGGGGCGTAACCTTTTCGCAGGGGTAGGGATTTTGCGCCCTATGCCCCTGGCCAGAGCGAGAGCACGTACGCCGTACTCGGCGATAGAGCAAGGGTGAACACTTGCTGGAGCGGCACAAAAGCCATAGCTTCGCCTTCACCCAGGACCACATCTTCCTGGCGGGCCTGGGTGTGTGCCACAAAGACGAACCACGCGTTGTGAGCGCCCGGTTGAGAGATCGATGGTAGCATCCCATGCCAGAGGAGGGTGAGCGGACCCTTGATCTGCAATCCTGCCTCTTCCAATAGTTCACGACGGGCGGCCGCCTCAGCGGTCTCGCCCGGCTCAATCCTGCCCCCTGGCAGGCTCCATTGCTGAGGAGACGTGGGTGCATTAGCGCCGCGATATTGCAGCAGCAGGTGCTGTGTGTCATTCACGAGCACCACTGCTGCTAGTCGTCTCTTGAGGAGAGAATCCGTCATCTCTGCTGCCTTTCTCTGCTTTTCTATACTTTCCTTAATATATCAATATATCCATGTTTTATTTGACTTACTTGACGAATAAGTGGGCCTTTGCTACACTTGTCTATGAACTCTCTCCCCAGGGCGAGCCACCTCGCTGTTGCTTTCGCCCATTACGAAACATGTGGCTTGTCTAATAAATTCCTATATTTCTATTCACCAAAGGGGATAGCAAGATGACGAATTCACGGCCCTATGGCAGCGAGCGGCAATTTCAGATCTACCTGACGGGTCTCCAGGGCCAGCGGCCCGCTCTACCTATTGCGTCCGACACCCTGGAACGCCAGGCCAACGAACGTATGAGTCCCGAAGCGCGTGGCTATATTGCTGGCGGCGCTGGCTCGGAGGACACGATGCTAGCCAATCGCGCCGCCTTCCGGCACTGGCGTATCGTCCCGCGCATGCTGCGCGATGTTTCCCAGCGGGATCTGGGCGTCCAGATCCTGGGTATGCAGCTCCCGTTCCCGTTGCTGCTGGCCCCCATTGGCGTGCAATCGATCGTCCATCCGGAGGCGGAGGTCGCCGTTGCCAGGGCCGCTTCCTCGCTGGGCATGCCGCTCATCCTGAGTACAGCCTCATCGAAGAGTATCGAAGACGTGGCGCAGGCCATGGGCGATGTCACGCGCTGGTACCAGTTGTACTGGAGCAAGGTGCCCGACCTCAATGCCAGCTTCGTCAGCCGCGCCGAGCGTGCCGGCTACAAAGCCATCGTAGTGACCCTCGACACAGGCCTCCTCAGTTGGCGCCCCCAGGACTTGCAGCAGGCCTACCTGCCCTTCTTGCTGGGCGAGGGCCTGGCAAACTATTTCAGCGATCCCGTATTTCGCCAGGCGCTTGACCAGCCCCCGGAAGAGAATCCCCTGGCCGCCATCCAGCACTTTATCACGATCTTCTCTAATCCCATGCTGACCTGGGGCGACCTCAGCTTCCTGCGCCAGCATACAAGCCTGCCCATCGTCCTCAAAGGCATCATGCACCCCGACGACGCCCTCAAGGCTCTCGATTATGGTATAGATGGCCTCATTGTCTCCAACCACGGCGGCCGCCAGGTTGATGGCGCGCAGGCCTCGCTGGACGCCCTGCCTCGCATCGTTGCCGCCGTAAAGGGGCAGATACCCCTGCTCTTTGATAGCGGTATCCGCGATGGCGCCGACGCCTTTAAAGCGCTGGCCCTGGGAGCGCGCGCCGTCCTGCTGGGCCGGCCCTACATCTGGGGACTGGCCCTG
>JBDTHH010000128.1:0-5729 GCA_039937055.1 Ktedonobacteraceae bacterium
ACATTCGCGATGCGCATTGCGAGCCGCAGCCCACGCCGATGATCCCCATCCTTGTAGGCGGTGGAGGCGAGCAGCTCACCCTGCCGCTGGTCGCGCGCCACGCCGACTGGTGGAACTACAACTCCTGCACCGTCGAGGAGTACGCGCGCAAACTGCATATCCTCAAGGAGCATTGCCACAAGATCGGACGCAACCCCTCGGAGATCAAGCTTACCTACCTGGGCACCGCCAGCGTCTCCGAAGACCCCGCCCAGGTGGTACGCGACCCCAAAAAGCATCTCGTCGCCGGCAGCAGCGCCGAGGTAATTCGCGAACTGGAGCAGTTCCAGGCCCTGGGCGTCTCGCACTTCATCTTCCGCTTCCTGGATATACCGTCGCTTGAGCGCTTTGTGGCGACGGTGGCGCCACATTTCAACACCGCGTAGCGCGAGGCTTGCCTCGCCCATGCTGGCCACTTTCGATGCGGGCGAGGCAAGCCGCATGCGTTGATACTACATCGGGGACGAGCACGCGTAGGCCTGCACCCTGTTCCAATCGTTGCGCTACTCGTGGGAAGACCCAATTATAGCTGGCGCTAACAACCACCACCCTTACAGGATTTATGCTGCTGCGAACGTTTGTGCTTCTGGCAATGCCTCGTGATGCTTGTGCGCTGAAGCAATGAGCGCCTCGAGAGCTTCTAGTCCGTGCTCGAATGCCTCAGCATACGTATCACCATGGGTAACTGGTCCGAGTACGCGCTCGGCTCGCTCCCAGTCGGGAAGCCGCACGAGGTAAGCTTGATCTTCATCGGACCACTGGATCAACATTGAGTAATGTAGTTCCTGTAAATCTGCGCGCCACTGTCGGAGCTTACGTGACACCACGCCTCCTCACTCACCATAATACCTTTGAACCGTAGGATGTTTTTCTCCTCAACCATGGACTGTTACCGCCTCACGACACTCATTATACCTAACTACGTCGAAACTGACCAATACCATGTGTAAATATGCACAGGACTTCGCACAAGTCGTGCCTGCTCTGCTGCGGCGTGCGCCGGTGATCCGCGTAGCCCGACGCGGGCGAGGCCAGCCATCGCCCCTACGCGGAATGTTCATGCCTGTAGGGCGCAGGCCTTACCTCCCCTCAGTCAGCGCCCGCAACGTCTCGAACAACACATCGTCCAGCCGCCACACTTTATAACCAGGCGGGTCCAATGGGCGGCGCGATAGCTCCTCGTCTGCCAGCAGCCCCATAATCTTTGCTATGGCCTGCTCGCGTATAGCCTGTGGCAGGAGCTTATCGCGTTGCAACAGGAGCGCCCCCGCCGCGCACACGATAGCCTCGGCGTTATCCAGTGCGTGCAAAACAACAGGCCATGCATCCGCTTCCAGACTGATGGATGTGTCGAGCAGGTTCCAGGCAGCCTGTTGTACCGTACGGGCATCACCTGCATCATCTCGTCTGTCCTTGGAAACTGCGCTGGTATCAATACACGCGGCCAGTATTTCTTCAACCTCCGATTTTATAGTCTGGGGCCGTTCCGGTTTTATAGTCTGAGACTGTTGCGCGAGCGCATGTAGAGCGATAGCCCGCTCATCGACTTTTGTTTGCATCTCCGGTGATATAGCGGCCGGTGTAGGAGCAGCAGGCGGCTTGAGTTTGCGCTGTAATGCTTTGAGCAGTAAGCGCTGCTCGGTTGTCAGCTTTTGTGATTGCTGCGCAAGATGCTGGACACTAGCCTGCACTTGCTGCTCAATAGATGGAGCAGGCGGCTCATTGCTGCTGGCAACGATACTGTATAGGGAAAGCAGTGCTAAGTATAGTCTCTCTCCCTCTTGTTGGAGCATGTTGCATAGGATGTTTATTATATACTCTTTGTCTCGAAAATCTAGCAAATATCGCAAATATCGCAAATCTAGCAAATCTCGAAAATATCGCAAATCTAGCAAATCTCGAAAATCTCGAAAATCTAGCAAATATCGCAAATCTCGAAAATCTCGAAAACCTAGCAAATAAATATTACTAATGGCGATCATCGCTTGTTGTGATTGAGTTGATAATGCTTTCATAATATCGGCGGCAATTGCTTGTTGTTGTTGCTGATCTCCCTGAGAAAGCCATAGTTGTAGTGAGAGGCATGATTGGTATGTGCTGGTGCGACCACGAGCCATCTCTTTCTGAAGATAGTTATCCCAGGTAGCACGCCATGGTTGCCCGCCTGTCTCCTGCTCAAGCATCTGCTTAAACAAGTATGCGTGAGGGTAGCGTGCTACGTTACTGGCGTGCAGCAACTGAATCTGTAGATCACCAGGGTTACGCTGAGCATGGTTTTTCCATTCGTTCGCCATGTTAGAGTATTTATCCCAGTTTGGATCGCCGTCCCGAGTCGGGAAAGCTGCTGGTGTGAGAAGGTACCCTATCTCAAGCGAGTGCTGTGTGAGGCGCTCTAACAAGTGTGGCTGCTCCTTGCTCCACGTGAGCCATTGCGTATGCAGCCAGCCCGCCGGACCGGCAGCATCGAGCAAACGCAGCGCGACGAAGGCATAGTCCGCAACCTTCAGGGAGGCCGGGCGCGCGGCCGGGTGTGGAAGGTTGGCGCGTATGTTTTCTGGCGGGTAGGACATATCGAGGGTATCCGCCAGTTGTAGTAAGGGCGGAGTGAGCGCAAGCAGGACTTGCTCAGGACAGCCTGGGAGATCGGGAGCAAGTGAGGCGAGCAGGTGGGTTGCACCTTCCTGGCGCATAGGATTGTTGGGGTCGCACAGTGCGGCCCGCCAGGTCTCCAGTAGGGGCGGCCAGGCATGCGTCTGTGTGCTCTCCTGTGGTTGGCCGCGCAGCCAGAAGAGCGCGGTCTGCTCAATCTCCGCTTGCAGTGTGGTATAGCGCCCTGTTCCGTAGGTATCGCCGTAGAGATCAAAGAGGCCAGTGGCGATGCGTTGCTGGAGCGCTTTGGGGACCGACCACGCGCTGCAATCCACCAGGCAGGCGGCGGCGAAGAGCAGGTTGCGCTGCAGGATGCTATCATAGGGATTCTGGGCATTCGCGATCACACCGATCAGTTCGCCGGCCTGGCGCTGCTCGTCGGCGCTCTGCTGGCCGCTTTTGTTGGCGACCAGCAGCAGCAGGGGTTCGCGCCAGGTGGGTTTTTTGTAGTGCTCACGCACGAAATCCTTCAGATTGTCCGCCGGTTTGGTATAGAGAGAGTGGGAGGCATAATATTCCTGGAAGGTGCGGTGCATGAAGCTGAACAGGCCTTGCCCGGTCTCTACGAATAGTCCGCTGCTGGTGCGTAGTGTCTTGATGAACTGGGTAATGGCCTCGTCTCTGGGGGGCGCCTTGTAGAAATCCTGCATGGCCTCCCTGGCGATCTGCCGTACCTGCGGCTCAGTCAAGAGGAGGTCGCTGTTGTGGAGCTGGTAGGCCAGCCGGCTCATCAACTGTTCGGCCAGGGGAAGCTCCTCGACGGGGAAGACCCTGCGCCCGGTCTCCTGGTTCCAGTTATCTAGCAGCGTGCGCGTCACCACCTGATAGAGTTCGATGCGCCGGTGGGGCAGTGTCTTGCCGCTGCGCTGGATCAAGGCCAGGATGGTGAGCATCAATGGGTTCACTGCGAGGCGTTTGATGCTGGGACTATTCTTGAAGGCCAGCAGCAGGCGCGCTTTCTGTTCGTCCGCCTGCCTGCTTGCCTGCTCTTCCTGCTGGCGCGTGAGCGGCTTCATGCCCTGGGGAGCGCGCATCTGGTAGCGTTCGACCTCCGGACACCAGGCGCTGAGAAACTCCTCGACCTGCTCATCTTCGAGATCGAGCAGTGTATAGTGCGCATAGCCGGCGAAACTGCCGGCCTCGTAGCCGACAATGCGCGAGGTCACGATGAAGCGATTGTAGAGGCGGGCCGATGGTGTATTGGGCGTGTGGTTGGAGAGGAAGGTCATGATCTGGTCCACGACGCGCCTGCGCAGGCTGTCGCTGGCCACCTCGTCCAGGCCATCGAAGAGTAGCAGGCAGCGGCCCTTTTGCAGTTCCTCGTCAAGCCGGTCGGCCAGCATCGGCTGCTTCTTGTTGAAGGACTCGCGGAAGAACTCCTCAAACGTCAGGCTCTGCACATCGAGACGTTTGGCATAGTCGCTAATGCGCAACAGGACTGGGATTTGCTGAGGCGCCATACTATCCGGTAGCTCTGAGAGCGGCGTGAAGAACGCGCTGAGAACACGCATTCGTGCGAGCAGTTGGAGAAAGCGGTTGAGCAGGCGCCGGTATCCAGGCTGGAGAGAGGCGCGGGCCATATGCAGAGCAAGCCAGCGCATGGAGGTGCTTTTGCCAGAGCCAGGTGCGCCCAGGATGATCGCTCCTGGGTGCGCGCCATCGCAGGCAGCAAGTATATTCTCCATAGCAATTTGCCGGCGCTGCCCCGCCTCCAGCAAACCGCGTCCGACCTGCGAGTGCCAGATCGCGCGCATTCGTTGCATCGTCTCTTCCTGCTGGTCGATGCTCAGATCGGTGCGTCGTTGTAGCTCTTCAAACAGCTTCTGTTGCTCGGCGGGCATCTCGTAGAGTGGTCGATCCGAGACGGCGTTCAGGTGGATGAAGACCGTATCCAGCGGCACGCTCACCGAGAGCAGCGTCCCCGATGACTGTGCCATCCCTGTCGGACTCAGTGCCTGGTTGCGCTCAACAACTTCGCGCAGGTAGCGCTTAAGCGCGATGCCACCTGTGCGATACTCTCCGATAAGCGTGAAGAGGCCCGAAAGCAGCGTAATCACGAGAAATATGCCGAGTGTGAGAAAGGTGATGCGCTGGTAGGGGCCAAAGAAAAGCCAGCCAAGAGCGCTGGTGGGAAACGTCTTGATTAAATCTGCCGTTTGGGTTTGCGCGATGCTGCCAGCATAGTTAAGTGCAAAGGCAAAGATAATCGCCACCCACATCCATTTGACAATACTCCAGATGTTGCGAGCTACGGCATACCCCATGTGCATATCTCCTCCCGGCTTGCCGGCTACCTGCATTCTGTGTCATGCAATGCGTGCGACTTCTAATATAAAAACGCACCCTAGCTCTATTTGTGGGCATTATACTACGGGAAGGTGGTTGAGGAGAAGATGTGTGGTAGGATAGGGTGATAGGATGCAGGCAGGAGGCGAGCCGCGCGTAGGTTGCCAGGGTGTAAGCAAGTGGCATGCATCCATGAAAACCGCGTTGCAAAAATCCCACCATCAACGTCCATGTTGTTAATAAGCTTGCGGACACGTTATATATGCATAACATGGAAGGAGAGTGTTTTTATGAAGAGATCAACGGGTTTCGTACGAGGTCAGCAGGTGGGCAAGTGGTGTAAGTGGGCGGCGTGGATCATTGCAGTGATCGGTATTATCAATCTGGTGCTTAACATCTATACACAGGGATTGTTGGGGCTTGGGGATGCGGGTGGTACTAATGTTAGACTGACGCCGTACCTGGAATGGTCATTAGTGCGTATTACGCTTGAGAATATCTCCTCTATCATCTTTGAGTTCTTTCTTCTCTATGCAGTGGGGACCGCGCTTAACTACTTCTTATCTAATGCTGAGAAGGAGCAAGATGTTGTAAAGGAAGACCTGAAAGAGAACGAAAGTGTGCAACCAGGGTGATGGAGGTAACGGGTATCCCTATGTGCAACTGCTGATTTCGTGTAAGGGCGCAGGCCAGCGGCGCTCCTACACGAAATCGGGTCTGCTCACAGCGATTTTGCTATAATCACCCCAGTATTC
>JBDTHH010000129.1:0-9299 GCA_039937055.1 Ktedonobacteraceae bacterium
CGTGCTTGCTAAACTGTTTATCCCTCTATGGACAAAACATCATGTTGACAAGACATCAGTGCTATTGCATTACGGCATAGATTTCAAGGCCAGCATACCGCGCGCGGCCATCATGTCCGCACAACCTGCGCGCGAAAAGATCGTCATCCCCAGCGCGCGCTACGAGGCGCAGTCGCGCCGCGTCGTGATCGCCTTCTCTGACAAGGGGCAGGTCTTGCTGCGCCTCGACCGGGCCTATCCTTTCCGCGTTGGGCTCTTTGGCGGGGGTCTGGCCGATCAGGTCCTGCTCAGCGTGGATCAGCGCGATGCCTTCCTGGCGGCCCTGGGCTCCCCGGCAGCATCCGCTCCTGCCAGCCATGAGATGGCACAGGCGCCACGGGAAGCAGTGCCGCAGCCAGGTAGCTCTGAGAGCCGCGATCTCCCCAGCTCTGTGCCTGTCGACCAATCTCCAGAACCTGCCACGCTCGCGATTCGCGTGGAGGGGCTGACGCGCCAGTACGCTGATTTCACCGCCGTTGACAATCTGAATCTGGCGATCCGGCGGGGTGAGATCTACGGTTTCCTGGGCGCCAATGGCGCCGGCAAGACAACCACCATGAAGATGCTGGTCGGCCTGCTGCAACCGGATGCTGGTCGCGTGTGGATCGCCGGTCACGATATGTGGCGCGAGCCGCTGGCGGCAAAAGCGGCCCTGGGCTATGTTGCCGACCGCACGCTGCTCTATGAGCGACTCACCGGGCGCGAGTTTCTGGCCTTCCTCGCGCAGGTACGTGGCATACCACAGCGCGAGGCCAATGAACGCATCGCAACCCTGCTTGATTTGCTGGAACTCACTCACCAGGCCGACCGGCTCTGTGGCACGTATTCCTATGGCATGAAGCGCAAAGTCGCCCTGGCGGGCGCGCTGCTCCACCAACCGGCGGTGTTGATCCTGGACGAGCCGCTCAATGGCCTTGATCCACTGAGTGCGCGCCGTCTCAAAGACCTGTTCGCCGAACTCGCTGCTCGTGATACCGCCATCTTCCTGTCCACGCACGACCTTGCCACCGCCGAGGCCGTCTGTCATCGTGTCGGCATCATTCATCAGGGGCGCCTGCTCAGCGAGGGCAGCGCCCAGGAACTCCGGCAGGCAGCCACCGCGCCCGACCTGGAGACGGTCTTCCTCAACCTGGTGGCCGAGCAGCAGCAGGAGGTAGCGCTATGAGCATGCTGCTTGCGCTCTGGCGCGCTGAATTCAATGCCGCGCGTAACGCCTTGCACACCGATGTTCGCATGCGTATCACCTGGCTGATCGTGTTTATTGTCAATATCGGCCTGGGCCTGTGGGGTGGGCAGCAGTTGCTGACCCAGGTCGATGCCTGGCAACTGGCGGGTTCGCTGAGCCTGCAATCTCATCTGTGGCTGCTCTGCCTGAGCATATGGAGCGGTATAGGTGCGCTGGCGGTCATCTCCATGCTCCAGCGTGGCTTCGGCACCGATGACGCGTTGCTGCTCATAGTCCTACCCATACGGCCGGCTGTACGCCTCCGCGCGCTCTATGGCGTGCTCCTCATCAAGGGCGTGGGCAACTGGCTGCTGCTGGGCGCGCTTGTGCTGGGAGCTGTCCTGGCTCTCGCTCTTGGCTGGCAGGCGCTGCCCTGGCTGGCCCTCGCGCTGCTGGGAGCGAGCGTCGCTGTATGGTGTGCCATGCTCGTGACGCTCCTGGTTATCCGCTATGTGCTGCCGCATATACGCAGACCTCTGCTGATCGGTCTGCTCTGCCTCCTGCTGTTGGCAGTGATTGCCCTTGCGGCCGATCTCTTCAAGGCGCCTATTGTGTTGCCCACGACCCTGGTGCTTCCTGCCCCGTTCTGGCTAAGTCTGCTGCTGCTCGCGTGGTGGTTGGCAGCGTTTAGTGTGCTGGCTGAACCAGTGGGCAGACTCTACCTCACGGCGTTCCATGTGCTGGAGGGCCGCTCAGGAGCGCGTACCACTATCAATATCCCCGGCGTGCGCGTGGCAAGCAGGCTATTTGCACGCCATCGCAGCCTCACCGGTGCGCTGTTCGTCAAGGGCCTGCTCAATCAGGGCCGACACGTGCTGACCTGGCTGCGCATCATTGCCATAATAATCTATCTGGCCCTGGTTCCCCTGGTGCAGCGGCTCGCGCTTCCCTACCATATTCCGCCTGCCCTGTTGCTCGCCGGCTTTGTGGCAAGCGTGATTATCCTCGCCAACATTGACAACGCTGTGCCCTACGCCATCAGCAGCGAGGGCAACCGGCTGGCTCTCTACATAACCGCGCCGCTGACCTTCGCCGACTTCCTCGTGGCCCGGCTACTGGTGTTCCTGTTGCCGGCGTTGAGCATCGGTCTGCCCACCATGCTGGGTTGGGGCTGGTGGACTGGTCTCTCGCCGCTGGAGTTAGCGGCGGCCGTCCTGGCTGTGCTGCTGCTGGTTACCGGGGTGACTGTGCTCTTCGTGTGGAGCAGCGCCTGGGACGAGGATCTCAACCAGAGTGTGGAGGGTAAGATGCAGATGCTGCTCCAGGAGGAATTGCCGGTCACGCCGCGCCGCCTGCAACTGTTAGGCCTTGGTCTGCTCCTGCTGGCCAGCATGTTGCTCCTGCTCTGGAAATTGCCGCTCGCATTGGCTCTCCCCGCGCTCGTCCTATTGGATAGCGTGGTAATGATGGCGGTGTGGCGGCTGAGTTGCGCGCACCTGTATGGCTTATTGAGGCGCGGATGATATCTCGGTTGTATTGCTGAGGGTGAGCGAGCGTTGCAAACGCGCCTGTTCCCAGGTAAAAAGACGTTTGAGCACCGTTCTGAGCGCGAAAATCGCGACGAACATCAGGATCTGTTGCCAGGTATGTAGCTCAATAGTTTTCAACAGCGTACCGGCAAGCTTGAAGCTCAAGCCTGTGATGACACCGTTCGCCACAATCAAGCGTGCTCGCGTGATATTGCCGGTGCGTAACAAGATAATGATAGCTCCCAGGACATAGCCCATAATGAGCAGGGCTCCGATAAACTCGATAGCGGTAATCCACAGATTAAAGTCGAATAGCTTAGCGAAGAGCATTGCTCACCCTATCCTTTTTCTCCGCTTGTTCCTGTTCCACTGGCTGAGCAACCGGCTCTGGCTGTCGTTTCACCGCTCTGTCAATCTCCTGCTGCAAGAAGTAGTTTAACGCCGTTCGGATGGCCGCGATGGCTGCGAGCTGCCCGATATCACCCCATGAAGGTGCGATGGCGGTCCGAAGTATGTCCGCTGCTAGCTCGAACTCAAGCGCGAGAGCCAGCCATCTACCAAGGCGCAGGCGTATATTCTCTGTCTGCGGCTCCTGCGCCTGCAGTGCCGAAGCCGATCTCTTGAAGAAAAGCGCTATTGCTTGTATAGTTGCCTGGATGGCGGCAAAGGCTATGATCAGTCCGGCACTTGCCTCAACGCCAGACGCAAGGTGAGTAGTCAATTGCTTAAATAGGTCTTCCATGTTGCTTATCCTGAGGTAAAATAATGGATGAAAGGTCTAATAGTAGTTATACGCTTTTATGTAAGTTGGTAGTTTCAGGTGAAGTAATCCTACCATGTTCGAGGTACTGTTAAGGTGAGACATATCAAGATAATTGTTGAGAAACATCCCGACGGATACGTGGCTTATCTACTAGGCCTGAAAGGCGTTGTTGTGGGTGAGGGTAATAGTTACGAAGAGGCCTTAATCGATGTAAAGTCAGCTATACGTGTCCACATCGAGACCTTTGGTCCCGATGTTTTTGAAGCAGAATCACCTGTGTTAGAAGCTTTTGTGGCTACGGAAAAATTCATATAGCCGTAATTATGCTAAATAAGAGGGTAGGTGCTTGCAGGGTAAGCACCTACCCTCTTATTTACTGCATCGTGTCGCCATTCGCTGGCGGTTGCAGCAGTGGCGGGAGTGGATATACCTCACCCGGCAGGGCCAGGTCCTCGTCCTGATTACCGTTTCGCTGCGTGGGGGGGAACGGCATGCCGGCCAGGATCGAGGGCATGTCGTACTGGTCGGTTTCGATGGGCTGGTTGAAGAGCGACTCGAAGGTTGGACCCTCCAGGGTCTCCTCTTTAATCAGGCGTTCGCTAATCATAATCAGGCGCTTTTTGTTCTGGCTGAGTACCTGGTAGGCTTTATCGAAGGCCTCCTGGATGATGCGCCGGATCTCTTCGTCTACTTCGCGTGCCGTCTGCTCGCTGAAGTTGCGCTGCTCGCCGAAGTCGCGGCCCAGGAAGACCATCTCATCCTTGTGACCCAGGGCCATGGGGCCGATGCGGCTGCTCATGCCGTACTCGGTGACCATTGAGCGTGCGATCTTGGTTACGCGCTCGATGTCGTTGGAGGCACCGGTGGTGACATCGCCAAAAATGATCAGTTCAGCTACATGGCCGCCCAGGGCATACGCCAGCATATCCTCGAATTGCGGCTTGCTCCACAGGTAGCGGTCCTCCGTTGGCAGCAGCATGGTGAAGCCGCCTGCCTGCCCGCGTGCCACGATTGAGACCTTGTGTACCGGGTCGGTGTTGGGCAGCATGCGTGCCACCAGGGCGTGTCCTACTTCGTGGTACGCGGTGATGGCCTTTTCGCGCTCGCTGATGATGCGACTCTTGCGTGCCGGGCCTGCCACCACGCGATCAATGGCCTCCTCCATTTCGCTCATGCCCACTGTGCGCTTGTTGCGCCGCGCCGCCAGGATCGCGGCCTCATTGAGCAGGTTGGCGAGGTCGGCCCCGGAGAAGCCCGGCGTTTGCTTAGCAATTGTCTCCAGCGCGATGTTTTTATCCAGAGGTTTCCCCTGGACATGCACTTTGAGAATGGCCACGCGCCCGCGAATATCGGGCCGGTCGAGCACAACCTGGCGGTCGAAGCGGCCAGGGCGCAGCAGCGCGGGATCAAGCACATCCGGCCGGTTGGTGGCGGCGATCACAATTACGTTGGTGTTCGTGTCGAAGCCGTCCATCTCCACCAGGATCTGGTTCAGCGTTTGCTCGCGCTCATCGTGCGAGCCGCCCAGGCCGGCGCCGCGCTGGCGGCCAACAGCGTCGATCTCGTCGACGAAGACGATGCAGGGGCTGTTGCGCTTGGCCTGGTCGAAGAGGTCACGCACGCGGCTGGCGCCCACGCCCACGAACATCTCCACAAACTCGGAGCCGCTGATGCTGAAGAACGGCACCCCCGCCTCGCCGGCCACGGCCCGCGAGATCAGCGTTTTGCCGGTTCCCGGCGGCCCCACCAGCAGGAGTCCTTTAGGGATGCGCGCGCCGAGGGCCGCGAACTTATCGGGGAACTTCAAAAACTCCACGATCTCTTCTAGCTCCTGTTTCGCCTCCTCCACCCCCGCGACATCGGCGAAGGTTGCATTTGGCTTATTGCCCAGGAACATGCGCGCCCGGCTCTTCCCAAACGACAAGGCCTGATTGTTGCTGCCCTGCGCCTGGCGCATCATATAGATCAGCAGCGCGCCCAGCAAAATGAAGGGCACGAGTCCTAACAGGCCGGTCAACCAGGCGCTTACCGCGCTGGGAGCATCGTATTGCAGTATCAGCAGGCGATTATTGGTGTAGTCAATATTGTTGTCCTTCAGCACGCGCGTGATATCAAACGCATCGTTGATATTCGCCGCTTCCTTGCTAGCATTCGGCCCGCTACCCCTGCTGAGGGTGATCGTATCGGCGCTGACGTTGAGTGTATCCTGCCGTTTCTGGTCCAGGTCCTGTTTGATATGTGTCAGGATAGTAGATACGTTGACCGACCGGGTATCAGATGACGGGTGGAAGACGAAGATAAGGATCAGGATAATGGCTAACGCGAATAGGAACCAGAGAAAACTGGTTCTGAGCCATCTCCCATTAATTGACATGAGAACTCCTCTCTATATTGAAGAGTGGATAGCGCGCAGGATGGGCCGTCCACGAAAAAGCTGTTCCCTGGAGTTCGCTGCTGGATTCTTTTCTGCGCTATTATAGCATATTCGTCCATCGACCTCTTTACGAGGAACGAACGCGTCAGCACCAGCGGCCCACGAGTATCTGTCAGGGCCGTGCCAGCACAAGCCCCCACACGGTTGCCGCGCCGGCGGCGAAGAGCGGCTCCGCGCAGGCCTCCAGTGTGGCCCCGGTTGTACATACATCATCGATGATAAGCATATTACGTCCGCAGAGCGCGCCGGTTGCAGATGCCGGGGTACACATGAATGCGCCCGCGACATTTTGATAGCGCTCGCGCGTCTGCAAGCCGACCTGAGCGCTGGTGGCGCGGTGGCGGATCAGCAGGTCATTGTACAAAGTGATGCCTATATTGGCGGCGCAGACCTCTGCCAGCAGGCGTGCATGGTTGTACCCGCGCTGCCGTTCTCGTTCGTGATGCAGCGGCACGGCAATGATCGCATCTGCTTGCAACCCATAATTGCGATAGCCCTGTGCCAGCAGCAAGCCTAACGGCTCTGCCAGGCGGGTGTTGCCATCATATTTTAACGCGTGAATACATGTGCGCAGCGGCTCCTGGTACTGTGCCATCACGCGCAGCCCGCTCAGCGCTGGGGGTCGGAACTTGCATCCCTGGCAGAGTCCTGGCACAAGCAGAGGCATCCCGCAAAGCTGGCAGAACGGCGGCGTAATTGGCTCGACTCTGGCGGCGCAGGCGGCGCAGAGGATGTGGCCGCTTGCCCGGCAGCCCGCGCAGCGCGGTGGAAATATGCCATCCAGAGCCTGCCGCGCAATGCGCCGCGTGAGGCGCAGGGCGGCCTGGGTATTCATCTTTCACGCTCCATGGCGTAAATATAATGGACGTTGGGTGTATAGGTGATCGTGACAATCTCCCCTTCATGCAGTGCAGCATACGTTTCCTGGCTGATACTAAAGGTGATGGGACGCGTGCTATTCCCGTGGAGTGGCTGCAAGGCTACTCCATACCAGGAAGAGCGGTTCAGGCGAGGAGTAAGCCCGGCGCGGCGCGTGTAATTGCGTTCCACGACGCGCAGGCCAATAATCCTGGCCGTGAGCCTGGCGGGTCCCTGCCGCAGGTCTCGCAATCCCCACAGTGTCAACAGCGCGGGGTAAGGGAGAAAGAGCAGACCGAGCAGCAGTAGCACTACTGAGCCGGGTGGATTGCCGGCCGCGCTGGTCTCAGGAAGAGTATAGCGCTGGCCAGCGCCCTCAAGGCTATACAGAAAATGCAGGCGGGGCGAAAAACTTACTATGACGAGATCACCATCATGCAGCGCGCGGAAAGCCGTGCTGGGGACGACAGGCGCGACCTCAGGTGGGAAGCCCGGTTCGCGCAAGCGTATCGCCAGCCGTGGCACCCGGTCGATGATACCTAGCGAGTGGGCCACGACAACCCCGGACAGGCGTACCGGCGCCGAAAAGCTATCCATAATGCCCAGGATGAACGTTGTAAGCCCAATGCCGGCCAGCAATAGCCCGATACATGTGACCGATCCGCCAATAAGTGCCGCGTTGCGTGGCTTGATGCCAGGCCGCCAGCTCCACCAGGAGATAGGTCTGCCAGCGTCGATATGGTCATTGCCCCATGGTGCTGCCTCGTCAGGCATACATACCCCCTCTCCCTTGCCCATAATCCTTGTAGGAGCGGCTTCGGCTCCCCTCATCCACCTGGCTATCAGATATGGTATACTAAAGTGCAGCTATCATCAACATTCCTTTGGAGAGAGAACATTATGAGCGATACAACCGCCGATTCCATCACACCAGACCCGCAGGAAGTGACGGCCATACGCGCCACCGACGCGGCCTCTGATGCCACGGCTCCCAGAACAGATATCACGCCGGACCAGCTCGCCGCTGTGTCCACAACAGACGTCCCGCCGGATCAGCTTGTTTCTGCTTCCAGTACCGCGGATGCTGCGGTGGTTCCAGAGCCAGTGAAGGCCCCTGAAGCGCGTAGGGCCTATGGCACCGCCAAGACCGAAAACCTGCGCGATTCCGGTTGGTGGCGCATCGTGTTGCCCGCCTTTGTGATCGTTATGTGCCTGGCCCTGTTCGCGGTCCCGCTTGTCATTTTAGCACCTCTGCTTGCCACCTCGCTCAGCCCCTTATCAGCGTCTGTTAAAAATGGCACCCCTCTGACCTGGATGTGGATCGTGATGATCGTGATCGTGGTGACGCTGGCCATTGTGATTGTCAGAGGTGTCTTGAAGATCTTCCTGACGCAGGCCGGCAACTATCACCCCTAGCCCCACCTCGCCGGTCATGCTGGGCGAATCGTATCCGTAGGGCGGGGGCCTTTCGAACGGGTAGGGGCTTGTAAACGGCGCCCCTACCCCCTCTACATCTTTCGTTAGAAGGTGCCTTTATGTCCAGCAAGCCCCGCCCTACGGCACGACTGGCCTCTGTCCTACCTGATATCTTTGGGAACGCTGCATTGGCTCCCCTTGTTCGCCGCTAAGACCTACGTCCTGCGGCTGATCGCTGGACGCGTGGAGCGTGGCTCGCTCAAGTGAGAGCAGCCACTCTTTGGTTGGCAGGCCGCCACCGTAGCCTGTTAGTTTGCCGTTGCTGCCGATCACCCGGTGGCAGGGGACGATGACGGCGACGGGGTTGGCGCCATTGGCTGCGCCCACCGCGCGTACGGCCGTGGGCTGCCCAATAGCCCTGGCAATCTCAAGGTAGGAGCGTGTCTGTCCATAGGGGATATGTGTCAATTCTTGCCACACCGCTACCTGAAACGCGGTCCCACGCAGGTCCAGCGGACACGAGAATTGGAGTGCCTCTCCTTCCAGGTAGCGTCGCAACTCGTCTACCGCCTGTTGTAGAGGCGCGACCTTCTCGCCCTTGACGATATGCTCGACCTGGAATTTGCGCCTGACCCACAAAATGCCCTCGTCCACCGGGGTCCCCGGCGTGCCAGTCCAGCAGACCCCCTTTTCAGTTGCCAGGATACTACAGGTCCCATAAGCACTGGGGACGCCGCTCCAATAAATCGTTTGTGTGCCTGCTATCATGTTCGATGATTCCTTCTAGCTATGATTAATCTGTATGATAACATATCTAGAAGGCTACGTGACAACGGATACAATCCGCGTAGGGGCGATGGCTTGCCTCGCCTCCTACGCGGATTGGAGCTTGTCTCTATTTGACGATGATGCTGCCATGCATCGACGAATGGATGTTGCAGTGGTAGTCGTATGTACCGGCTTTGGTGAACTTGAAGCTGAACGAGGTCCCTGGGGCAAGCATGTTGGAATCGAATTTCCCATTGTCCGAAGTTACCGTATGTGCCACACTGTCATTGTTGGTCCAGGTTACCTTGTCGCCTACGTGAACCGTCA
>JBDTHH010000130.1:0-5432 GCA_039937055.1 Ktedonobacteraceae bacterium
CAGCCGATGAGCCAGCCAACCTTGGCATTGAGCAGGCGCGAGGCCCACTGATAGGAGTACCCAGCCAGCGGGATGCGCGAGGCCAGGGCGGCAAAGACCAGCGAGACGAACAACTGGCCCAGGACGACGAAGGGCCACGTCCAGATGCCCAGGGGTCCACCCCAGTTCAGGACCGAGCCATACGTAGAAAAGATGCCGGTAGTAATTGAAATGAATGAGAACCCGACGGCGAAGGATGCAAAGCGCTTAAGCTCGCGCCGGAATTCCTGCTGGTAGCCGTATTTCTGCAGGATGTGCTCTTCAGCTCCGCCTTGCACCTGGGTGTTTTCGGTGAGCGACATAGATCAGCTCCTTTCGATGGATGCTGGATGACGTTTACGGTTTGTCGGAATCGTTGAAAAGCGTGGCCACATTGGCGGCAAACTGCGCCGTCAGGCGCCGCGAGGTCGAACGCACGATGGCTTCGCCCAGGCTGGCCAGCCGCCCAAACATCGTGAGATCCATGCTATACTGGACATCGGTTCCTTCCGTTACCGGCACAAGATCGATGACCAGCCGCGCCCGGAAGGCTCCGGCCATGGCCAGCGGCTCCCCGACCATCTCGGCGACGAGATGACGCGGCTCCTCGGTCTCCAGCAATGTGCCCTGCGCTTTCGAGCGGATGGTCATGAACTGGACTTTGACCGCAAGCACGGCCTCGTAGTGGGTTGCGTCCTGCTGCCGGGCCTCTTCGCAGCCCGGTATGACCCGGCACAGTTGTGTCGGGTCCATGAAAAGATGCCAGACCTCTTCCTGAGGCGCATTGACGATAACTGAGCCGTTCAGCTTCATGATAATCCTCCCGCGATAAGAGAAGCTACCTCCTTCCCCATAGTAATCGAGTCTCTGTGGTCGAGCGAAGGCGCGACGACAGTGCCGACCGCGTAGATGCCCGCGATGTTTGTCTGGTAGCCGGCATCAACCTGGATGGCTCCGTGCTCTCCGGTGAGGACGCCGCTGCCCTTGAGCCAGTGGGTGTTTGCCAGCATACCGGCGGCGTAGACCAGCATATCCGCCGCCTGCTCGACAATCTGGCCACCACGGCGCAGCCTGACTCCCTCCAGGCGCGGAAAGCCCACGATCTCCACGATCTCGCCCGCCACTCCGCCATGTCCGCCAGCATTTGCCGCGGATGCGATATGCGTGACCTGTAGCCCGGCCTCGCTCAGGCGCCGCGCCGTGGCCTCGGCGTAGCGATCGCTGCCGTACACGAGCGCCTGCCTGCCCGGCAGATAGCCGCGCGCGAGCAATTGCAGCGCCAGGATCGGCGTCATCACGCCTGCGGGCCGCGTGCCGGGGATCTGCGCGTGCTCGCGCGTGGCCTCCAGCCCACCGCAAGCGATGAGCACACGCCGCGCATGTATCTGCCTCGTTCCCTGACGCTGGCGCACCATGACGATGTGCGGCTCGCCAGGGTCCAGTGCCGGCAGCAGGCCCACCGCCGTTGTCCCAAGATAGATTGTGACGCCCGCCGGCATACGAAATGTGCGCGTCAGTTCCCAAACGTCCTCAAAGCCAGTGGCGGGCAGCAGCGGCTGTAAAAAACCGCCCGCCGCTTCCTGGTAATCCAGCACAACTGTCCGTACGTTGCTGGCTCCGGCGCTCAGCATACTCAATGTGCTCAGGCCCGCACCTACAATTGCCAGGTCATAGCGTTCTTCCATCTACATCTGCCTCCCCGGTGCGGGCGCTTCGGGCTTGTAAACGGCGCCCCTACGTTCTCCGGCGCCCCTACGTTCTCCGGCGCCCCTACGATTAACGGCGTCCCTCCGTTTGATGGTGTCTACGATAGGGCATGAGTGGGCGGCGTTCTTTTCTAGAGTCAAGGGGTCGCGCCTAAGCTGCTGCTGGAAGAGGTCGATGAGCTGCGGCATGCAGATATTGCCCTGGCAATCGCCCAGCATCGCCCCCGTGCGCCGCTTGAGGCTATCCAGCGTTCGAGGCGGCAACGGACTACGCAGGGCCGCCAGTACCTCTCCCCGCGTGATCGAGCGACACAGGCAGACGACATCGCCCTCATCGGCCCGCGTATCGGCCAGGTATGCAGGCAGTTCCGCCTGGAAAGTGCTGCGCGTCGCGAGGCCCAGCTCATCACGCACCAGCCTGGCAACGTAACGCCCGATAGCCGGCGAGGCCGAGAGGCCAGTGGAACGAATGCCCGCGACATGCAGCAGGCGCGAACTGACCGTCGAAGGCCGAATGATGTAGTCGCCGGTGCTGCTGACGGCGCGCAGACCCGCGAATTGCCGCACGCTTGAGACCCCGGCCATGGCCGGCACAAGCTTCGCGACACCCTCGCGAATGCGTGCCAATCCTTCAGCCGTAGTCGCCAGGTCGGTTTTGGTCGCGACCTCTTCCGCCGTTGGTCCCAGCAGGACGCCGCCAAAGACAATCGGCGTCACCAGGATGCCCTTGGAGATCTTGCTCGGCACCGGCAGGATGATCTGCGCGACGCCCTGATCCTCTTCGGTGATCATAAACTGGCCCCTGCGCGGGGTTATCTGAAAGGAGCTATCTCCGGCCAGGCGCGCCACCTCGTCGGCCCACAATCCAGCGGCGTTGACCACCATGGCCGCGACAAACGTTCTCCCGGCGCTCGTCTGCACGCGTACACGCCTGTCCTCTATGGTGATACCGGTCACCGCCTCGCCGAGAAAGACCTCGGCCCCGTTGAGGGCGGCGCTCTCACAATACGCGCGCGTCGTCCAGAAAGGATCGATGATGGCTTCACCTTCGACAAGCACCCCGTCTCTGACCTGTTCGCTGATGTAGGGCGCTGCATCCAGGATCTCTTCGCGCGCCAGGCGCGGCAGGGAGACGCCGTTGCGTTCGGCTTTGGGGATAATCTCGCTCTCGATAGTGGCGCTCTCTTCCGCGCTGGTGGCTACCATGAGCGCGCCAGTCTGTAAATACGGGATGTGCAGGTTATCAACGACTTCGGGCCACAGCTCGCGTGCCTCCGTCAACAGGGCAGCTTCGAGCGAGCCTGGGGAAGCATCAAAGCCCGTATGCACAATCGCGCTGTTCGACTTGCTAGTAGCATCGCAGACATCGGGGAGTCGTTCCAGCAGGGCAACACTGATGTCATAGCGCGACAACTCGCGCAAGATGGCGGAGCCGACGACCCCACCTCCAATCACCAGCACATCAACAGATATGGATGTATTCTCCATAGCGGCTCCATAGGGTAGAGGGACGATATTGTGAAGGAATATGTTACAAGTATACGGATCAGATGATAGTTTGTCAACATTTATGAGCGGATTTTTAGAATTGCCTGGATATGGTGAATTTGTATAAAAAATGCCTTGCTTTTTCAGCGAAAATATGGTATACTTATTTATGTTGTTGAGGAATGTACGTCATTCCTCATTTTTTTATGCTCTCTTCAGGCTGTCCCAATAGCCATCATGGCAAGCCATCATGGCGACCGCAAGGGTCGCCACTACACATAGTTCCCGCCAATGGGATCAGGTTATTGTAATTTGACTGATAAATTCGCAGAAACGGGGAGATATGTGTCAAAGGCAGAACTGGGCAACGATATGAGTCAGTATTCTTTGTCAGGAAATGAGAACTACTTTGCCTCACTATTCCCAAGCGGGAACTGCCCGCCTCAGTTCGCCTCGAATCAACTTCCAGGCATCGACCAGGACCGCAATACCAATGCCAATCAGCGTGATCCACAGAGCGTAGGACACGTAGGTATTGATAGTTCCCAGTGAGCTCCCGCCAGGGCCGTTGGGGTGGACAAGTACGACCCAGTTGCCAGCTCGGAGCAGAAAAACGACGATGAGCAACGCCGCGCTGTCTGTCACCAGGCGCATTGCCTGGCGAAAGCGCGTCCAGGCGGGACGAAAGAGGTTGATCACCGCCTGGGTGATGCTCACCACAATGACCAGGAGGCTCGGCACGACAATCTGGTACCACATTGGTCCGAGCTGGTAGTTGCCAACGGTGAGGCCAACGAGCAGGGAAGGTGTTTGGAACACTCCCCAGAACCAGGAGAGCACTACCAGGTTCACAATGATTTGGGCGATTGACTCCCCGCGTGGAATCGCCTGCCCTGCGCGACCCGCTGCAGGCCGCTCTGGCTGGCGCTCCTTGTTCCAGCGGAACAGAGGGAGGCTGTTTTGTACCGCCGCGAAGAGGCTCGTAATAATGGCAAACTGCACGATAATCTGGATTACGAGCCTCGTGAGTATTCCGTCCAAGGTGATCTGCACGCCGTTCTGGGCAAGCACAATCTGTACCAGCAGCGAGAGGGGCACTGAGATCCCCATCGTGAAGCTGAGTACCTTGACATACCACGGAAACAGGGCCGGGCCGATCAGTTGCCGGCCAAAGACCAGGCGTCCCTGGTTGGTCTGATAGCGCTCTGCGACGAGCAGCGGATGGCCATGTTGCTTCAAGAGTTCCTCATCTTCGGCCTCGGTGAGGTGGCGACCGAGTTCTGCTTCGCGGTCCTCCATCTGCGCGTACAGGTTGGCGGAGAGTTCTTTGACAATGTCATCTTGCTGTGCCCGGGGCAGGTACGTTTTGACGGCACGCACATAGCGATCAAGCAAATCCATGAGAGTTCCTCCACAAAAGTCGTTGGTTACAGTCGCGTCACATCGGAGAGAAAATCACCGCCGATGATACGGTTCAGCGAGGCGTCAAAGGCGTTCCACTCCTGCAGCAGTTGGGAAAGAATGCCCTCGCCCGCAGATGAGAGATGATAGAAACGCTTGTTGCGCTTGTTTTCTTCACGCCAGATGCTCTCGAGCAACCCCTGGTTCTCCAGCCGCCGTAACAGCGGATAGAGTGTGTTCGCATCGATATCGATGCCCTGCTCAGCCAGGGCTTTGCGCAGCGCGTAGCCATAGTGTTCGACCCGCAACTGGGCCAGCACCGCCAGAATCAGGCAGCCACGCCGCAGCTCCAAACGGAGCGTGTCTAAGATGTCATGTGTCATGTGTCATCTTTCTACTGTGTGATAAACAGTATCTGATACATAGTATATGCCGAACAGGATAGTTTGTCAAGGGAGGGGTTGCCCCTTTGCCATGCCTGAGCGGCATCTCTGGCCTTCCGCAGGCGGTCAGAAGGAACGGACGGGATATCTCTCGTGGTTGAAAAGGAGTCCGCCAGGATCATAACCTCGCCACCTTGACGCAATTATTCGCCTAAAAAAGAGAGGGAACGACATTATCTAGAGAGGATTTCGTGAGTTCGTGTGTACAATCTTTTCAGGCAGGTTTATGAGTCAATCTGGAGTTTGGGCGATGATATGCGTCAGAAAAAGGAGAAACAAGTTTTCTAATTAAGCTCAATCAATTGGCGACTTTATGAGTCGGAATTGGCGACTTTATGGTATTTATGACAGTTATCTTGTTGGCGACCGCAAGGGG